>JALOPB010000216.1 GCA_025454115.1 Desulfobacterales bacterium
AGCTCGTTCAGGCATTTCTCGGTCGGCGTCGTGGTGCGGGTGTCCCAGCCGAGCCGCTCCAGGAATTCCCTGGCCAGCGTGTGATAATCCACTGTGATGTTTCTGACGTTGCCCTCGCTGAGAGGTGGTTCGCCGACGATGCGGCCCGGCATGTTGCGCGCAAGCGGGTTGAGGCCGTCGCGCAGGTTGAAGGCGTGGCGCATGGTGTAAATCCGGGTGCCGGATGTAATCACCCGTTCCAGGTCCCAGGCTTCACCGGTGGCGGCGGCCAGCTGGTCGATGACGGCCTGGAACGGATAGCTGAGATAACCGAACAGGCACAAGCCGGCCGCGTTGACCACTTCCACCGCTGCCACCAGGATATGATGCCCTTCAGCCTGGCCGGAATAGGTGTATTTATCCGCCGGAGGGATTTCCAATCCCGGCCCGGCAACCAGCTCTCCGCCCTGGGTATGGCGGCCGGGAGTCGCCGTCAGCCAATAGGTCGACGCCAGCCCCGGCGTGAATTTCGGGTCATGGGCCGGGATCTCTTCGCCCTGGATGTGCACGGCGTATTCGGTTCCAATGCGGCCCAGCTGCTTCCAGGCCGCCCACACCCCGTCGGCCAGCACGTCGCCGAAGCCCTCGCGCCGGCCGATTTTTTCGGTCAAGGCGACAATGGCGGCGGCGTTGCCCCAATTCAGATCCAGACCGCCCGTCTGCTCTCGGGTAATCAGGCCGTTTTCGTAGCACTCGATGGCATAGGCGATAACGGCGCCCACGGAGATGGTATCGATGCCGAGGTTGTTGCAGATTTCGTTGACCTTGACGATGGACGGCAGATCGTCGTTGAGCAGGTTCGACCCGAACATGGCCAGCGTCTCGTACTCCGGCTTGTGGCCGATGCCGTTGTTGAGTTCCAGAGGAAACTTCCCGCTGCGCTGGGTTACCTTGCCGCCGCAGGCGATCGGGCAGTGCCAGCAGCCGTAGGCCTTGTAGCCCTCCAGTCCGACGACGGCGTCATCGCTGATCCGGCGGCCGCGCTCCGACGGAAAATCGGTGGTCCCGGCGCCGCCCCAGTTCTTGACCGGGCCGTCGCCGCTCAGGATGGCGTCGTGGGTGATGCCGGCCGTGCCGTATTTCTTGAAGACATCGAAAGCGCCCGTGGCCTGCTTGAGATAGTGTCTGCGCAGGTCCTTCATCTTCTGCTCGTCGTGCACCGGAACGGTCCGCTTGCCCTTGACGACGACGCACTTGAGCTTCTTGGACCCCATCACCGCACCCAGCCCGGAGCGCCCGGCCGCGCGCTCCTTGTCGTTCATGATGCAGGCCGTCAGCGCCAGCTTCTCGCCGGCCGGCCCGATGGAGCAGGCCTGAATGCCTTTGCCGTGGCGCTGCACGAGGAGATCCTCCAGCGCCGTCACCCCCAGCCCCCAGAGGTCGGCGGCATCAAGCAACTGTGCCTTGCCTTCGTCGATGAACAGGTAGACCGGTTTGGCGGATATCCCGCTGAAGAGCAGGCCGTCGAAGCCAGCGAACTTGAGGTGCGGCCCGAAGTGCCCGCCGCAGTTGGCGTCGCCCCAGCCGCCGGTTTTAGGCGACTTGGCGACGACGACGAAGCGCGATCCGATGATGGCCGGCGTGCCGGTGAGGGGGCCGGTCAGCAGCCCCAGAACATTGTACGGCCCCAGGGGATCGGCGCCCTTGGGAATGCGCTCATAGAGCAGCCGCGCCCCGATCCCGTAACCGCCGATGTAGTCCCGGCAAAGCTGCGGGTCTGCCGATTCCTCTGAAATACTTCCCCTGGACAAGTCGACGTTCAGGAATTTACCCATGTAGCCGTTGGCCATGGCGGTCCTCCTTTGCCGATGGCTTCGTAACAAGCCCAATCTCAGCGTTGCGCTTCAACCCGTGGCCGCTGCGGCGCACTTCATGTACGCCTCGCGTCACGAGATTCGCACGCCTTGATCTTGGCCTTCTTACAAAGCCATCAAAAAATACCGGTTTATTGTTGATCATCCCCCTGCGACCAACGGGATGACGTACACTTCATCTCCGTCCTTCAGCTCAGTTTGGAATCCCTGGCGGTAGCGGATGTGCTCGCCGTTGACGAAGACCGCCAGCGTCCTGCGCAGCTGTCCGCTTTCATCGCACCAGCCGGTCGTCCGCTGCGGATGGACGCGGCAGACCCGGTTCAGGAGTTTCTCGACGGTCGGCAACGGCTCGCCCATGTGGTCCGAGAAGAGCAGTTCGGATCCTTGCGCGAGGCGGATCTTCATGGGGTTTCCTGAGGCCCGTTGCGGTAACGCGTGCGGCGCCTGCGGCAGAAGGAGTTGAATTCGACGATCACACCTTGCCACGAATTCGAGTTCAAGTCAAAAAGCGGGGCAGCGAATCATACGGCGACCCATGCCGCCAGCACGATCAGGGAGACGATCGTGACGGGAATGCCCACCCGGGCGTGGTCGCGGAAAGAAATGTTGACACCGCATGCCGCGGCCTGCTCGATGACGATCAGGTTGGCGATGCTGCCGATCGTGATCAGGTTGCCGGCGAAGGTGCTGGATACGGCCAGGGCATACCATTGGTCGAGTCGAGACGGATCCAGGAACCGGATCAGCAGCATGGCGGCCGGGACATTGCTGACCAGGTTGCTCAGTACGACCGAAACCCCGCTCAAGGTGAACAGGTCATGCAGGTCCACCCCGGCGTCTTTCAATTTCATCAGGAGGACTGCGGGCAGACCGGTCGTTTCGATGCCGTGAACGAGGACAAAAAGGGCGCAGAACAGGGTGATGAGGTGCCAATCGACCAGCTGCAGCATCTCGCGGGATTTCAGGCGGCGGCTGCACAGCAGGACGCCGCCGGCGGCGATGGCGCTCATCTCCCGCGGGATCGCGGTCAAGAACATCGCCAGCAGCAAGCCGACCGCCACGAGCCCCTTGGTGCTTTGCCAGCGATCGAAGCGAGGCAGCGTCTGAAGAATCGGCCGGGCATCCGGAGTTTCCTCCCGTCGCTGGAAGTCCTTTCGAAAAAACCAGCACAGCAGGAAGTAGCTTAAAAGCAAAGCGACCGCAGCCGGCGGTGCGCACCAGAAGAAAAACCGGTCGAACGCCAGCTGGCCGACCTGTCCGATCAGCATGTTCTGGGGGTTGCCGATGATGGTGGCAGCCGACCCGATGTTGCTGGCCATTGCCAGCCCGAGCAGATACGGAACGGGGTTTCTGCGGCCGGACAGGAGGGCCAACGTCAGCACAGGCGTAAAGGCCAGGCAAACGATGTCGTTGGCCAGCACCGACGACAGCACGGCGCTCGTCAGCATGGCCACCCATAAGAAAAAGCGCGGATGGACAAGGACGGAAGTGATCCAGAATGCAACGCGCGTATAAAAGCCGCCGAGCCGCAGCTGGGCCGAAACGACCATGAGGGCATACAGAAGCACGATGGTCGGCAGGTCGACCGCCTGCGCCGCCTGGGCGAACGACATCGTCCCGGCAACAATCATCGCGATGGCGCCCAGAAGCGCAATCCCGGTGCGGTCGAGCATCAGACCGGGAATTCGCCCGAGCGCCACCCCGAAGTAGGTTGCGATGAAGATGGAAACCGTTTCGGTCATCCGAGGGCGTTCCCCTCGATGAATCCGGTCGCGATTCTAACCGGCTGGCACGATAGGGCCACGGCTATCCTACCCGCTCGTGTGAGCTTATTTCTTCAGCAAATCCCGAATTTCGGTCAACAGCTCCTGATCCCGAGTCGGAGGAGGCGGCGGCGGCGGAGCGGTGGCCTCCTCCTGCTTGGACTTCATGATCCATCCGAGGAACTTCACGATGAAGATAAACAGCGCCAGCGCCACCACGATGAAGTTGACGATCTCGCCGATGAACAGGCCGTAGGGGACCTCCTTGCCGTCGAAGACAAATTTCCAACCTATGTAGCTCTGTTCCCCCGGCATGATGAGGCTGATAATCGGCATGATGATGTTCTTGACCAGCGATTCGACGATTCTCCCGAACGCCGCGCCGATAATGACACCGACCGCCAGGTCGATGACGTTGCCTTTGAAGGCGAACGCCTTGAACTCTTCAAGCAACGAAAACGCCTTCTTCGTCGGATCCAGCGAACCCAATTTTTCAACTTCTTTTCCCAATCCCATGCTTTCCTCCTTTTTGGGTTGATGGTTCAATACGGTTGGTGTTTATCCCCCCCGATTACCGTATGGCACCTTAATACTCTCGCGAACCCCTGGCAAGGCTCAATCCCCACGGATCAACCGCAGTACTTCCGGCAGCAGTTCGCGAGTGGTGCTGATAGCCTCCTTGCCGTGGATGGTTTCGTTGCCGGACCAGTCGCCGAAATAGCCGCCGGCCTCCCGGAGGATGACCGGAAAAGGCCCGCAGTCATAAGGATTCATCACCGGATCCAGCATGAGTTCCAGTCGACCGGAAGCGACCAGGGCATGGCCGTAGGCATCCGACCAGCCGACGCTGTGATAGGCGGCGGCCAGAATCCGCTGCCAGGCGGCGTCCCTTCCGGCGGATTTGAAGCTGGCGGCGTTGGTGAAGGAAACGATGCCGCGTGCGAGGGCTGGGGTTTCGCTGACCCGGCACGGCCGTCCGTTCAGACGGCAGCCGAGTCCGTCGGCGGCACACAGCATTTCATCCAGGGCCGGGAAATAAGCCGCCCCGACCGCGACCCGGCCCTCGATCTCAAGGCCGAGCAGCACCGCGTAGAGCGGGACGCCGCGGACAAAGGCCTTGGTGCCGTCAATCGGATCGATCCACCAGCAGGGTGCGGAGGCGTCTGCGCCCTGGGCGCCGAACTCCTCCCCGACGATGCGATGCCCGGGATAGCGGCTCTCAATGCGCGCCCGGATCAACTTCTCCGCGTTGCGGTCGGCGGCGGTGACGGGCGTGTCATCGGGCTTCATGTCCGGCTTGAGCCCGGTTTGAAAATATCCGAGAGTCAAGCGGCCGGCCTCATGAGCGGTTTGAATCGCGAAATCAAGGTATTCGTGCAAGCGGGACGAGGTCATGATGGCTTCACTTTCGTCAAAGAAGGGCCTTGCCGTAGGAAGCCGGGCAAGGTCATTGGAGCCGCTCCATCGGGCTGCCCAGATTAGCGAACATCCGCTCGCGCCAGAGATCCTCTTGGGCGATGCAGACATCGCCCTGGTCGTCGCGCGTGGCGACCACGGTGCCGAACTCTTCGGGCTTGACATGAGCACATCGCATGCCCGTCCAGCTGGCGAAATCGGGCTTGACCGCTATAAAGCGCTCCATGGCGGCCTTGTCGACGGGGATGAAGCAACCCATATCAGGCAGATAAATGGTGTCCTGTTTCTTGCGCGGGTCGTGGACGAAATAGGCGATCATCGGCATTTTCTCCTGGTTGCAGGGTTCGATCGAGTGGCACCACTATAATGCATTGCGGCGCGCTTGGCGAGGCACTGTCGCTGAAAAAGCCATGATCGAAACCGATGCCGATAGTTGCTGCAGCGCCCACCGCCGGAAACTCGCAAAAACGGGCTTGGACGCAAAGTGAAAGAGACGGCTTCGACAGCGGCAGTCGCTCGCGCCGAAACGGGGAATGGGGATGCCGGCTCCCGGCAAGCCGGCGGTCATCTCGGCCCACAGGTGTTCTCTTGGGACCGGATCCGGGGTGAACCAGATGTCCTGCAGGGATGCCGCAGATCGCAA
>JALOPB010000217.1 GCA_025454115.1 Desulfobacterales bacterium
TATATCCCGACGGCCGACGGTCACAGGCGGGCAATGCATTGGGCCAGCGCAGGGTTCTTCAGTAGCTTTTTTGCAAAATCCAGGTACTTCGCCGTGATGGCACGCACCGCCAGTTGAAGCGCATATGGCTTTAAAGGCTTTTCGAGAAGATAGGTTACATTCGAAGCCAGGCACATGTCCACGACATCTTCGCTGGCCTTGCCGCTGATAATGATAGCATCCTCGTGCGCGGATGGAAATTTCGGTTCGATCGAGTCCAAAAAGAAGAAACCGCTCATGCCGTTAAGGAAGACATCGACCACGAAAATGCTGAGCCCGACATCGCGTTTCAGGCACCAGCCGATCGCCTTTTCCGCATCGGAAAACGCAACGACATTGCCCCACGTATAAAATGTTTCAATCAGTTCCTTGAGCACCTGGCTGATGCCCGGGTCGTCATCGAGAACCACCACATCCAGACCGTCCGACATGCATTCTCCTCTCAGGGATGCCCCGCTCCCGGATGCGGGCGCGATCAGTTCGATTCGAAGTCCTTCTCCGTCAGGTTGTATTTTTCAAGCTTGCGATAAATGGTGGAAACGTTAATGCCGAGTATTTTTGCGGCCTTGGGTCGATTGCCGTTCGTTGCCTCCAGCACACGCTCAATGTGACGACGTTCGAGCTCGTCCAGCGTCAGCAGCGGTGTGGACCGGCGACGCTCGGGGCCTTCATAGGGCAAGAGATTCCGTGAGGCCGCCAGGGACAGCGTTTTGCCCTTCTCCAACAAGACGGCCGCCGCCATCATGTTTTCCAATTCGCGCACGTTTCCCGGAAAAGCGTATGTCAGCAGCCGTTCGTTCAGCTCCGGGGATAGGTCGGCGATCTTTTTTTTGTTGGCGCCCGCATGAAGCTTCAGGAAATAGCGGGCCAGCGGAAGAATATCCTGCTTGCGATCGCGCAGCGGCGGAATTTTGATATTGTATGTGTTGATGCGATAGAACAAGTCGGCGCGAAATCGACCCTTGAGAATTTCCTCGCTGATGTCGCGGTTCGTGGCCGCGATGATGCGTACGTCGACATTGCGGACTTCGGTGCTGCCGAGCCGGTAAAACTCGCGTTCCTCGATGACGCGCAGCAGTTTGGCTTGCAGTGACGGGTCGAGCTCGGTGATCTCATCCAGGAAAAGCGTGCCGCCGTTGGCCGCTTCGAAAAAGCCGCGGCGCTCGCCGCCGGCGTCCGTATAGGCCCCTTTTGCATGGCCGAAGAATTCATCTTCGAAAAGGGTCTTGCTGAAAGAGGCCATGTTGACCGCATAAAAGGGCGCTTTGGATCGGTGGCTCAGTTGATGGATCACGCGGGCCAGCATTTCTTTGCCGGTGCCGGATTCGCCGTTGATCACCACGCTGTAGTCGGTTCCCGCCACAGCTTCTATCTGGTGAAAAACCAATGCCATGGATTCGTCTTCGGCGATGAGGTGAGCAAACGCATCGGGCTGCTTCAGGTGCTCGAAGATTTTCTTGCGGCCCACGCGGGCCAGTTCATCGCGGAAGCGGTAGCGCTCGAGATGACTTTGGACCAACGCCACCAGTTTATCGCTGTTGAGGGGTTTGACCAGATAATCGCTGGCGCCGCTGCTGATGGCCTGCACGGCGGTGGGCACGTCGTCCATGGCACTGACGATCACGCAGTCCACCTCTGGAAATTCTTCCTTGATCCGTTGCATGACCTCCATGCCACCCATGTGGGGCATCATCAAATCGAGCAACACGAGCGGAACGCGCTGAGATCGTAAAACATCCAGCACCCGGCGGCTATCCGACATAAGGGCCGGCTCGGGCAGTCCAGCGCTGACCAGGGTAGCTTTGATGCTCAACAGCAACCCTTCGTCATCATCGACCACTAGAACCGCGGGTTTTTGCGTGGGAATCGTTTTCATGCAAAATGGAAACGGGCTGCAGCCAGTAATTGTTAGCGGATCCGGGACTCACGATCGCATGTTTTCATCTTAAACGTAAACCGAATGGCAGTCAAGCGGCAGGATGCGCAAAACGACATATAAAATTAAATAAATCAGATAGTTAAAAGTTATAAAGCTAGTCGTTTGAGTCAAACAGACAGTCCGTGTCCGGGCTCAGTGAAGGCGGTCTGCCGTGGACAGAAGGCGGTCGACCGTTTTTTCCACGCTCTGAGGCCAGGGTGGGCGCCGGATGTCGAACGTCGATTCGATCCGACGGCAATCCAGAACGGAATAGGGGGGGCGGCGGGCCGGTGTCGGGTATTCGGCGGTTGTAATCGGCAGCAGACGGAAAGATGAGATGCGGCCGCGCGTCGCCAGCGTCTGGAGCACGTGGCGCGCCAGGCCATACCAGGAGGTCACGCCGTTGCCGCAATAGTGGTAGGTGCCCCATGGAATCGCTCGGCCAGTGTCCAGCCGCTGGGTGAGCTGCAGCAGGGCATCGGCCAGATCGGCAGCGCAGGTAGGGCAGCCGAGCTGATCATCGACAACCCGCAGCTCGTCTCGCTCGCCGACCAGACGCATCACCGTCTTGACGAAATTGACGCCGTGCGCGCTGTATAGCCAAGCGGTGCGCACGATAAGGTGTTGCTTCAATGCGCGGCGAATCCGGGTTTCCCCCTCGGCCTTGGTGCGGCCGTACACCCCGAGCGGTTCTACCGGATCATCCTCCAGATAGGGTGCTCGCTTGAGACCGTCGAAGACGTAGTCGGTCGAAATATGCATCAGCGGGATGTTTTCGCGAGCGCATCGTCGGGCAATCCACTCCGCCCCTTCGGCATTGACTGCGAACGCCAATTCAGGTTCGGATTCGGCCCGGTCGACTGCCGTATACGCAGCGGCATTGATAACCGCCGTAGGACGAAACTCGTTCCAGAGACGATCGATTTGCTCGGGCTGCGTCAGGTCCATTTGCGCCAGCGGCGGTGCCAGGATGTCGATGCCGTGGGATGCTGCCTGGGAGATCAGCTCCGAGCCGAGCTGCCCTTCCCCGCCCGTGATGAATATCTTCATAAGGTATTCCGGCTCCGATCAGTTTTTCGCGATCTGTTGGTGCTGATATTCGATGTGCAGGGTTTGCAGCATTTCAGATAGTTCCTTATGACTCAATAAACCTTTTTCCACGAGCAGTCGCGCCAGAGCTTCCAGGCGCACGGTAGTGGAAAAGAGCAGCTTTTCGAGCGATTCCGTCCGTTCGGCAACCGAAACGTCGGATTTTGAAGTCTCAAGCGGCGGAGATTCGCCGCGCCGGTCTTTGCCGCTGCGGCGCTCAACTCCTTGATAGGGAGCCTTGATCCATCGGCGATTCATGCCGGAACGCCGGTTACCCGTCGGCACATCCAAGTCGCTGCTGCGTTTGAATGTCATCGCATGCTTCCGAATGAAGAGGGGGTTTAAGGTGCAATTTTCTTAAGCTTAGTATAAAATGAGGCACAGGTCAAAATCCGTTAGGAAGGAGTTCCCGTTTTCAATGTACCTCGCTCATTTTCAATTAAAAAAAGAACCATTCGGGATCGCACCGGATGCTGAATTCCTGTGGATCGGCCCCCAGCATGCCCATGTATTGAAAATCCTGACAGAGGGAGTTTTCGACCGAGACGGATGTGTGATCCTGACCGGAGACATCGGCACCGGCAAGAGCGTCCTTGTTAAGCGAATGGTCGCCCGGAGTGACTTGGCTCCGGTTTTCATAACGGTCAGCGGCCCCGAGTTGGACGGGCTGGAATTCTATCATGTGCTGGCCGCCGAGTTCCATATGAACCGTCGCTTCGAAAGCCGCGAGGCGTTCATTACCGATTTCACACAAGTGCTGCCGCAGGCTTTCGGCGCTCATCAAAAACTCCTTCTCGTCATCGAAGAAGCCCAACGACTCACGCAGGAGGCGCTGAGGGATCTGGTGGTGTTGGCCACCCTGCAATCAGAAGGAAAAAGGTTGCTGAAAATCCTCCTGGTGGGGCAGACCGACTTCAATGCCGATGCACTCCTGGCGATGCACGGCGGAGACCAGCCGAATCTGGCGGCCCGTTGTCGTCTGGAGCCGCTGACGGAAGGAGATACGCAAAGCTATATCGCCCACCGGCTGAAGACGGCCGGCAGGGAGCAACCCCTGTTCAGCGCCGACGCGGTCCGTTTGATTTACGCGTTGTCGAAAGGGTACCCGCGGCTGATCAACATCATCTGCGATCATGCGCTGCTTTATGGTTACAGCGCCAACCTGGCGTTGATTAACGGCGGCGTGATTCGAGAGTGCAGTCGGGACCTGAGCGTTGCGCTGGACCTTCCGGACGTCCGGGATGATCAAGCTCCAGAGACGGCCGATGAGGGTGCGGCCGAGAGCACCCCGGCGCAGAACCCCCATCCATTCCTGACGAGGTGGCGTTCTTGGCTGTATTTCGCCGTTGCGGTGATGACGGCCGGGCTGGCCTTATATCTGATTATGCGTTGAGATCGCCATGGTTCAACTCCGGCTGCCGTTGCTCGGCCGGACTGCCGCCTGTGTACATCTCGAATTTGGCCAACCGCCCGTCCAGGCCACCGTTTTTGAGCGGCCGCTTCCATGTGGGCCTGAGTCCGATGTGCTTCAGCATCTCGCGATCTCCGAAGTAGATAAAAGCCGTCGCACCGGCGCAGCGCTGCTTCAAGAAGTCACCGATCTCTCGGTAGAAAAGACCCATGCCGCCCTTTGCTTGGAGGCGGATACCGTAAGGCGGATTGCAGACGATAACCCGATCGGCGAGCTCCCGGCGGCGCTTGAAATCGGTTCGATCGATTCGAATCAATGCTCCATGGGGGAGTTGGCGCAAGTTGGCTCGCGCGATCCGCACGGCCGCTGCATCGATATCGCTCCCACTGATCTGATCGGCGACCAGTGCCCGAATCGCACGGTCGGCTTTGTTCTTAACTGTCGACCATAGGCTGCGGTCGAAATCAGGCAGATGCTCGAAACCGAAGCGGCGGCGCAGGTAGGCGGCGGGGATACGGCAATGATGCATCAAGGCTTCCGCTAGCAGCGTGCCCGAACCGCACATGGGGTCGATCAGCGGTATAGAGCCATCCCAGCCGGTCCACCGAATGATGGCGGCCGCGACGGTCTCCTGCATGGAAGCGTCCACCCCCTCTTGGCGGTAGCCTCGGCGATGCAGCGAGCCGCCGGACGTGTCCAGGCTGATGACCGCTTGATTGTTTTCGATAAAAAGCCCGATCCAAACATCGGGATCCAGGCGTCGAACATCCGGGCGCCGGCCGCAGTCTTCCCGGAAATAGTCCACCACGGCGTCTTTGAGGCAGAGTGCGGCATATTGCGAATGGCGAATCTTGCTGTTGGATACGTTGGCGAATACCGCCAGGGTCTGGCTCACATCCATGATGTCATTCCAGGCGACCTGGCGGGCCATGCGGTAGAGGCGATCCGTATCATAGCATGCGAAGCGAATGAGCGGCGCCAACACGCGTGATATCAGGCGCGTCTCGTAGTTGATGCGATACAGTTCCGCCGGTCCAGCCTTGAAATGCAGCCCGCGGAAGGAAGTTCGTATCGCAGAAGCCCCCAGATATCGAAGCTCCTCGGCACCTAGCTCTTCGGCTCCCTCTGCGATCTGGGCGAAATAACGCTGATCTTGTTGATAT
>JALOPB010000218.1 GCA_025454115.1 Desulfobacterales bacterium
CTGGTGTCGATGAAGATTTCAGCTGCCATAGATTTCGCGATCCATCTGTTCGTTGGTCAGCGGGTTCCCATCAACCGCAAGCTCTCCCAGAGCATAGATGGGGTCATCCGATTCGATTCGTTCCTGGCTGAGAGGCTCGATCCGTGCGATGGCCCGTCCTCTTCGGGTTAAAACGATGGTTTGTCCGGCGGCTACCTCCTTCAAAGTGGCCTGCGCATTTTTTCTGAATTCCAAAAGGGTCACCGTTTTCATCTTGGACCTCAAAGATTGAAAGTAAACTTTAACTTTAACTTACGCCAAGCTACCGGACCTGTCAACTGAATCATCGGGTCGCCCGGGAAGATTGATTGATTTGAGTTGACACCGTAGGGCCGCCTTTTTATAGTTCGCCGCCGGTCGAGATTCATCAACGGCGGGATACGGCGCGCGGCGTCCTCCTCTTGCCGATAAAATCGATCGACTCCATTCCTTCCGATTCCCCCTTTGGTAAAGGGGGCAGTGGGGATTTTGAAGTCGGCTTTACATGAAAGGGGCTTTAAGATTCGATCATCGCGGCTGGAAAGCCGCTCCCACTGTAAAAATTTTAACTTTATCCGGAGCCGGAGATCGCATGCGGATTCTTTCGCTTTATTTCGGACACGATGCCAATCTGACCCTGCTCGAAGACGGTGTGCCGGTGGCGGTCTTGGAAAAGGAACGCCTGACGCGCGTCAAGCACGACCAGGGCCCCATGGACCTCGACGCCATCCTGGAGGAGTACGGCTGGGCGTCCGAGAGCATCGAGGTCGTCGTCATCAACCCTTATCTGAGGCCGGCCCGGGACGGCAGCCCGTTTCAATGGGTGCTCGAGGGCGAGACCTACGACCAGCGTCCGGACTACAAGCAGGACGGTTGGGTCGGTCCGCCCGAGGGCCGCATGAGCCGCCACCGCATTAAGCTTTTCGGCCGCTGGTATGACGGCTACGCCGTGGACCACCATCTGGCGCACGTCGCCGGAGCGCTGTTTACGTCGCCCTTCGAGGAAGCCGGCATTCTCACGGCCGACGGCAGCGGCGATCTGAGGGCCTGTGCGCTGGCCTGGGGCGCTGGGAACCGCATTCAGGCGATCGAGTACGGCTGGGGCTATGAGAAGAAGAAAATGCAGCTCAACATCGGCGCGGTCTGGGCCTCAATCGGCCAATACAACTTCGGCATGAAGCGTCTGGAGGGCGCCGGCAAGCTCATGGGGCTGGCGAGCTACGGCGCCCCGCAGGATGAGATCGTAGCGGCGCTGAAGGAGCAGATGCTCTATTACCCGTACGCGCCTTTCCAGACCTACAAGTTCGATCGCGGCGACGAGCTGGCGCTCGACCCGCAGGAGCGCTTCGCCCAGGACGTCTGCGCGTCGTTGGAGAAGCTCACGACCGATCTCTACCTGGAGGCGGCGCAGCGTCTGAAATCCCGCCAGCCGCTGGATCATCTGGTGCTGACCGGCGGCTGCTCCATGAACTGCATCGCCAACACGGCCGTGCACCGGAGCGGTATTTTCGCGGACACCTGGGTGCCGGCCCAGCCGCACGACGGCGGTTTGAGCCTCGGCCAGGCGCTCTTCGTCTGGCATCACGTGCTCGGCAACCGGAGAACCCCCAAGGCGCTGACACCCTACCTCGGAACCGATGCGGGTGCCGTGAGCCTGGGGGTGATCCCGGAGATCGTCCGATTCCTTGAGGCCGGCCAAAGCGTCGGGCTGTGCTACGGCCGGGCGGAATCCGGCCCGCGCGCGCTGGGCCACCGCAGCATCCTGCTCGATCCGCGCATCCCCGACGGCAAAGACCGCCTGAACCGGGAGGTCAAGCACCGCGAATGGTACCGCCCGTACGCTCCCATGGTCCTGGGAGACTGGGGCGTGCCGAGCAAATACATGTCCTACATCGTCCCCACCAACGCCGCGGAGGTGCCGGCCGTGACGCACGTCGACGGCACCACCCGCCCGCAGATCGTGGACGACGGAGACGACCCGTTCATCATCGGGCTGCTCAAGGCCTGGCGCGAAAAGACCGGCTGCGGCCTGCTCCTCAACACCTCCTTCAACTGCCAGGAGCCCCTGGTCAACACCGTGGACGAGGCCCGCGCCACCTGGACGCGCACCGGGCTGGACGTGCTGGTGACGCCGAAGGGGATCGAGGTGAAAGACGGATTGCAACTGGACGCTTGAAAGAGGGCTCAGAAAATCGTGACGGCTTCGCCGCAAGCTCAAATTCAAGGCGCGCAAATGTCGCTGCCGCGAGGCGTACTTTCCGTACGCCGCAGCGGCAGCGACATGCAGCGCAACGCAGAAGTTGAGCTTGCGGCGAAGCCGTCAGTAGCGGCGGGTGAGGGTGCCGGAAACGCGCGGCGACAGCCGTTTAGAGCATTCCGGGCACCAGCGGTGGTGGTCTTTCGTGTCCGGATGATGGTCGACGGCGCGGTCGTGGGCGATCTCCAAAAATTTTGGGGTGGCAAAGCGCTTGCCGCAACCCTCGCAAGTGGCCAGAGGGTGACGGCCGATCACCTCATCGCGTATCGAAATGGTTCGAACGCTCTCATCGTCCGTGATCCGGATGACATGGGTGGGGCAGATGTTGGCACACGTGCCACAGCCGATACAGCGGCCCTCAACCGGCTCGATCAGACGCTGGCCGTTGCGCTTTCCCAGTTTGAGAGCCTTGGCGCCCACGACTTCTTTACAGACCCGCTCGCACAAAAGGCAACGGATACACCCATCGGGAGCCGGATCGATTCGCAGGCCGAACTCCTGGGCCAGGTGGATGAGCCGCTCGGATTGCGGGGCTTGTTTCAGGAGAGCCCGCATGGCTTTTTCGCGGGCGGACTGAATGGCCACGCTCTCGGTCTGCACGGCCAGGCCGGGGTGGGCCTTAAGCAAACAGGCCCGTTTGAGCTCCGGCGGCTTGCCGGGGGTTGCGACTTCCACCGTGCAGAGGCGGCAGACTCCCACCGTTTTGTGCAGCGCCGGATGAAAACAGATCGCGGGGAGGCGGACGCCCGCACCCTGTAAGGCCTTCAGAAGGTTCTCCCCCTCTTCAACGGCAAGCGGACTGCTGTTGACCATAATCGAAATCATAGCGGACATCGTCATTCGGCAATCAGCCGCAGGCAGTCCTGCGGGAACCGGTGCGTACCCTTGCCCTCGATGCTGACCTCGATCAGGGCGTCCGGGTCGTTCTTGGTGGTATCCGGGTCGGTGATGATACCATGGCGGCCGACGTACTGATCCATGTGCTCGCCCCAGCTCTCATCCTCCGACTTTCGGAAGATTTCCACTTTTTGCCCTCTGTGAAACGCCATGGCAACGCTCCTTGTACAGCCGTTTAAGACCGGCTTAAGCCGGGTGGTTTTCCGTGTGAACCCGGGCGGTATGCCGGCGGGCGCAGGCATGGCAGAGCCTGCGGTCGGCGACGACCGGGCTGACGTCTTGAGTGCGCTTCTGCAGGAAATCCAGATAGCGCTGCGGCCCCAACACGGCGCCGCATTCAATGCAATGTTCAAGCTTCTGGCGATTGAGGATCGTCCCGCAGTAGGACAAGATTCGTTCGTCTCCGCGATCGATGATGCGGATGGCATGATTGGGGCAGTTGGCCGCGCAAGCCCCGCACAGGATGCAGCGCTCCGCGGTCACCCGGAAGTCGGTCGGCTGCGGATGATCAAAGTTGAGGAACCCGAACTCCAGCGCGTTGATGCCCATCATGTCGCGGCAGACCTCCACACACTTGCCGCAGCGCAGGCAGATATCGCAGCGCAGGCAGCGGCGGGCCTCCTCTCGCACGACGTTCTCGGTGTACCCGAGTTCCACCTGCTGGAAGGTAGTGCGCCGACGCTCGAGATTGAGCAGCGGCATCTCCGGCCGCCGCAGCGTCATCTTGGTGCTGGCCGGGACATCCATCCACTCCACCCGCCGGCGGCGCACCGGAACGGGCGGCATCTTGGGCTGGGGGATGCCGGACAGATAGCGGTCAATGGCTTCTGCGGCGCGCTTGCCCGCACCGATGGCTTCGACCACCGTGGCCGGCCCCGTGACGGCATCCCCCCCGGCGAATACCCCGGGGATCGATGTCTCCATGCTGACGGTGCTGGCCTGGATGGTCTGGCGCCGGGTCCACTTCAGTCCCTTGAGGTCGCTTAAGCACTCCAGGTCGATGCGCTGCCCGATAGCGGAGATGACCGCGTCAGCTTCGATGACGAACTCGCTGCCCTCCATCGGCACCGGGAACAGGCGCTCGCTGTCGTCTTTCTTGATCAGTTTGGCGCGGATGCACTCGATCCCGGTCAGCCGGCCGTTTTTCCCGACGATGCCTTTTGGAATCGTCAGAAAGGACATGTGGATGCCTTCATCCTCAGCCTGTTCCACTTCCTCAACGTCGGCCGGCATCTCGGCTCGGGTGCGGCGATAGGCGATGGTGACCTCCTCGGATCCAAGGCGCAGGCAGGTCCGGGCTGCATCGATCGCCACGTTGCCGCCGCCGACGATGACCGCATGCTTTCCGGGGATTCGGCGATCGCCGAGCGCGACGCGGCGCAGCAGGTCGATGGATTCGATCACCTGGGGAAAGTCGGCCTCACCGGGGATGTTGAGCTTGAAGGACTGGTGAGCTCCGATGGCGAGAAACACCGCATCGAATCCCTCGGCTTTGAGCCCGTCGAGAGTCATGTCTTTGCCGTAGCGCCTGTTGAAGCGGAACTCGACGCCCAGGTCCTCCAGCATGGCCACTTCGCGGTCGATCACTTCCCGAGGAAGCCGGTAGCGCGGTATCCCGAGCATCATCATTCCGCCCGCCACCGGCAGGGCTTCAAAGACAGTGACGCCGTAGCCCTTCAACGCCAGGTAATAGGCCGCCGTCATCCCGCCGGGACCGGCACCGATGACGGCGACGCGCTTGCCCTTTTCGGGCTCTTTGGCCGGGTTGTGGTAATGGCGGTCGGAGAGCGCCCGCTCGGCGGCAAAGGCTTTGAGAAACTTGATTGAAACGGGCTTGTCCACCCGGCCGCGCACGCACATGAGTTCGCAGGGCCGCGTGCACACCAGGCCGCATACCCATGGAAACGGGTTGTCCCGTCGGATCACCTCGATGGCTTCGGCGTCGTGCCCGCGGCCGATGAGGTTCACATAGGTGGGGATGTCGATCCCCGCCGGGCAGGTCATCTGGCAGGGGGCCGGAACCAGCCGAACGCAGTCTCCGGTGGCGCAGTTGTGGGTGTCGATGTGGCTCTGGAACACTTCACGGTGCTCGCCGAGCGCATCTAAAAGCGATTTGGCTGCAGCGATGGCGCCAGCCGAAGCCTTGTCATAAGACAGCTCATCCGCCAGGGAGGCGATGGCTCCCAGATGGTCTCCCCCGGCGCGCCCCCAGGCTACATCCGTCAGCAAATCCAGGATTTCCTCTGCGATCCGCCGGCTGCGCGGGTTGGAAAGCCCACCGGACTCGATGGCTTCCCGAAGTCCGGAGATAGCTTGATTAACCGGGCAAAGTTGATCCGACATTTCGTACCTGCTTCTAATCTATTTGTAGCTGGCGCAAATCTTTGCCTCTCTTGCGCAGCATGTCTCCATCGTTTTAAGTTTTAGGTGTTAAGCAAGCCATGGACCATTTTCTATCCTATCTGATTTTCCAGGCTGGCGATCACCTTGGCGTGGCGCTCACGGCGGATCTGGGTCATATCCTCCACCTTGCCGAAATGCAGGCAGTGGGTGGTGCAGATCGTGGCGCAGGCCGGTTTCAGGCCGGCGTCGAGCCGATCCTTGCAGTAGTCGCATTTGACCACCTTGCCGGTTTCCGGGTTCCACTGGGGCGCCCCCCAGGGGCAGGCGGTGACGCAGGTCTTGCAGCCCACGCACAGGCTCTGCTCGACGTAGACGATGCCGTCCTGGGGCCGTTTGCGCATCGCACCGGTGGGGCAGGCGGCGACACACCAGGGATTCTCGCAATGGAAGCAGGGCATGAACACATAAGAGGCCCGCGGCAGGCCGTTGACCATCTTGGGCGCCACATGGATCACCTGGCAGGGCTTGGGGCCGACCGGCAGGGACTTGTTGCTCTTGCACACGATTTCGCAGGAATGGCAACCGATGCAATTCTTGGTATCCTGGAACAAGTAGTACTGACTCATTCGCATATCCTCCTGAAAACTTCTTGGAAAGCGGAATATGGCGCGCGGCGCCACCTTGCTATGTCACTGATTCTGTTCTTGTGGGAGAGGCTTTCAGCCTCGATGATCGCGGCTGGAAAGCCGCTCTCACAAAAAAATACTGTAACACCGATCCGTTTTCCTTGAAAACGGTTTAAAGTGATGGGCGCTATGCTCACGCCGCCTGAACGGTCACGATGGTGTCGTGCAACGCCGGGCTGCCGCCGACCGTGTCGGTGATGTTTTCCTCCAGCATCGCATCCGAAACACCTTTATTATATGAGCGCGCGGCGAGCTGGGCCTGGTGGCCGAAGCCGTGCAGCATGAAAACCGAATCCGGGTGGATGAAATCCGTGACCAGTGCCTTGATCTGGCCGGAGCCGTTCTTGGAAGCCACCGTCACGAGTCCGCCGTTCTTGATGCCCAGCGCCGATGCGCGCTTGGAGTTGATCCACAGCATGTTTTCCGGCATCAGCTCGCTCAAATAGGCGTTGTTCTGGGTAGACACGTGCGTGTGCAGTGCGTTGCGGCCCGTGATCAGCCGGAACTGATTATCCTTGTAACTCGGAATCGCCGCATACGGGGGGAATGAGGGGAACCCGGCGTTCTCGAGCAGCGACGATTTCAGCTCGATCTTCTTCGAAGGGGTCTTGAACTTCAAGCCCTCCTGGCGGTCCCACAGGATCTGCTTGTCCGTGTAGGCCACGAATCCGGATTTGTCGAAATCCTCCAGGGTGAATCCTGTGCCCTCCAGCTGCCAGCGCACCAGATCCTCGCTGTCCTGGTACGGGAAGAACTCGCCGATGCCGATGCGCTCGCCGATCTGCTTGGCGATCACGGCCCAGTCGCGGGTGTCGTAGCGCGGCGGGACGGCCTGGCGTCGCAGGAACATCTGCGGCTTCTGGCCGTTGGCCTGCTGGACGCAGTCGGTGCGCTCTAGATAGATGGACTCGGGCAGGATCACATCCGAATACCAGGCGATGTCGCTGTAGTTGATGTCGATGGTGACGATCAGGTCGAGTTTGTCGAGCGCTTTCTTGGTGAGGTTGCTGTCCGGCATGGACATGAGCGGCTCGAAGCGGTAGACGAACAGGGCCTTGACCGGGTAGGGGTCCTCGTTCAGGATGGCGTTCGGCAGCATTTGATGGCCGGGAACTTCTGCTCGGTCAGTTTGCGGGCCGGCTTGCCGCCGACCTCCCCGGGCCCCTTCTTGAAGAAGATCCCGCCCTTGGCCTCCACGCTGCCCATGAGAACGTTCAAAATCAGAATGGAACGGCGCAGATAGATCTCGTTGGCGTGGTGGGCTCCGCGGTAGCCGAAGTGGAAAATGACCGCGGGCTTGTCCTTGCTCATCTCGCGCGCCAGGGCCACGATCTCGGCGGCCGGGATGCCGGTTTCCTTCTCCGCCCAATCGGGCGTGTAGGACTGCACGAAATCCTGCAGCTCATTCAGGCCGAGGACCCACTTCTCCACGTAGGCGGCGTCGTAAAGCCGCTCCTTGAGGATCACATGCATCAGGGCGTAGTTCAGAGCCAAGTCGGTGCCGGGTCGGATCATCCAGTAGCGATGGGCCTTGGTGGCGGTGATGGAGACGCGCGGGTCGATGTAGGTCACCTTGGCGCCGGCCGCCATGGC
>JALOPB010000219.1 GCA_025454115.1 Desulfobacterales bacterium
GAAGCCGTTCGGCAGCCGCGTGGACCGCCACGAGCGGATCGGGGAGGGGACCCTGGGGATCGAGGCCTTCCGGCTGATCATGAACGACCCCCGTTTCGACGGGATCCCCATGATCCTGGAGACACCCGACGAGAGCCGCTGGGCGGAGGAGATCCGCCTGCTGAAGGCGATGGCAGGCATTCGAGCCGTCGGCTGATACCGCCTGGACCAGGAGATGGAGAAGCTCTATCTTACGCCGATCTCGGCAAATGCGAGCGGTTGGTGGGAGAGGCGAAAAGCGCCCTTACGATCGGCGCCGTGGACAGCGCCTGGATGGTTCTGAATGAGCTCGAACGCGAGATGGTCATGGCCTTGAGCGACGCGGAGCTCAAGTTTCTGAGCGGGTTCAGCGAGCGTTGGTTTTTCGGGATTGTCGAGAAACTGGAGAAGCCGAAGCCATGATGAGTTCAGGGGAAACGGGGGATCGCTCGGATTACTTCCGGGCGGGTGTCGGCGGCATGGTGATCGACTCGGCCGGGCGGATTCTGGTGCTTAAGAGGACGGACGTGGCGACCGGAGGCTGGCAGATGCCCCAGGGGGGGGTCCGCCCTGGGGAGGAGCCCGAGGCGGCGTTCGCGCGGGAGCTCGGCGAGGAGACCGGCCTGCGGCCATCGGATCTCGAGGTGCTGGCAGTCTGCCGGGAGTGGCTGGTCTACGAACTGCCAGGCCGATTCCGCAACGCGAAGGTGGGAAGAGGGCAGGCCCAAAGGTGGTTTTTATGCCGACTGCGCGGCGCGGCGGAGAGGGTCAGGCCGGACGGCGTCGACCTTCAGCGCTCCCATCGTGAGCCCCTGCACGATGGTCTTGCGCACGAAGAAGGCGAACACCGAGACCGGAAGGACGATCAGGGTCGCCGCCGCACCGATGCCGGCCCAGTCGATCTTGCCGTAGGAGATGAAGTTGTACACAGCCACCGGAACGGTCTTGGTCTTCGGGCCGGAGAGGATCAACGAAAACAGGAACTGGTTCCAGGAGAAAATAAACGCCATGATGGCCGAAGTGGCGATGCCGTTGCGCACCAGGGGCAGCACGATGAGGAGGAAGCTTTTCAGCCGCGAGCATCCGTCGATCATGGCCGCGTCTTCCAGCTCCGCCGGCACGCCCTCGAAAAAGGCGACCATCAGCCAAGCCACCATGGGCAGGGTGATGATCAGGTGGGTCAGGGTCAGGGCCGTGTAAGTGTCGATCAATTTGAGGTGGCGGAAGATGATGTACCAGGGCAGCAGGTAGCTTACAAACGGGGTCATCCGCGCGAGCAGGATGATGATTCCGATCTTACCCTGACGGTACTTCGCGATGGAATAGGCCGCCGGCAGCCCCAGCACCAGCGAAAGCCCCGTGGCGAGCGTGGCGATGATGAGGCTGTTCAAGAGGTACTGGAAGAAATTGTGCTGCTGAAAAACGGCCTGGAAGTTTTCCAGGGTCGGCGTGAAAAGAAACTCCGGCGGGTAGGCGATGTTCTGCACACCGGTCTTGAGGCCGGTCATGATCATCCAGACGAAGACGAACAGCGGCGCCACGCACAGGCCCACGGCCCCCGCATAAAACAGGGCCGACCGCAATATCTTGATCGCAGCCCGTTTTGCCATCCGCTTTCCCCCCTTGCAGCTCAGCGGTCCAGGGCGCTGAGCCGCATCCGGTTCATGACCACGTTGAAGACCAGCACGATCATGAACACCGCCACCATGAGCGCCGAGCCGTAGCCCGCTTTGAAGAAACCGAAACCGACCTGGTAGGAATAGAGGTAAAGGGTCTCCGAGGCGATTCCCGGCCCGCCCTGGGTGATGGTGTAGATCATGTCGAACTCCTTGAGGTTGTCCAGGGAGCGCAGCATCAGGGCGGCGATCAGCACCGGTCGGATCAGGGGCAGGGTGATGTACCAGAAAATCTGTAGAGCGCTCGCCCCGTCGATGCGGGCCGCCTCGTACGGGTCCGGCGGCAGGGACTTCAGGCCGGCCAGCACGATGAGTGTGATCATGGGCGTCCACTTCCACACATCCACCATCACCAGCGAGAGCACCGCGGTGTGCTCGCTGCTCACCCACAGGCTGCCCGGCAGACCGATGCTGCGCAGCAGGTAGTTCAAGACTCCGATCTCGGGGTTGAGCATCACCCGCCAGATCAGGGCCACGGCCACGGGAGTCGCGGCAAACGGGAAAATGTAAATGGCCTGGACGGCCTCGCTGCCTCGGAATTCGCGGTTGAAGTAGAGCGCGATGAGAAGCCCCAGGGTGAGCTCGAGGAAAAGGCTCAGGCCGCTGAAATAGACCATCACCTTGATCCCGTTCCAGACGCGCTCGTCGGAAGCGAGCTCGATGAAGTTGTCTATCCCGATGAAGCGCGGCTGGCCCAACCCCACGGTCCACTTGGTGAAAGCGAGGTAGAGGTTGAAGCCGATGGGCAGCACCACGATCAGAAACAGCACGATCACTGCCGGCGCCGGAAAGACCAGGGCCTGGCGGCGATCCACGAAGCGGCCGATGGCGCTGAGCATGGTGCGCATGGGGCGGGCCGTAGACCCGGAGCTTTCGAACCCGGTCTTGCTTCGGGCCGGTTGTCTGGACAGACCTCGGTTTATAGAGGGTTTGCTTTTGTGGGGGCGGATCCCCGCCGCGATGTCACGCCGGGTACACATCCCTCCCGTTGCGGCTGGCTGCCGTCCCCACAGGGTTGCAAGCTTGCGCTTCAGATCTCCATTTTCTTGTCCATCAGTTCGGCCGCCTTTTTGGCCGCGGCCTCCACATCCTTGCCCTGGATGGCCTCCACGATCACCTGGCCGGTGATGTCCCGGATCTCCGGCACGTTGATGACGGGAGGGTTCCACTGGGGCTGGCCGAGTTCGAACGACTTCTGGGTGTTGGCCGTCCAGTCCGGCTGCTTGTCCCCGGCCTTGTATTCGGGGGAGTTCCAGGCCGACGCGCGCCCCGCCGGGACACCGGCCAGGAGGGCGCCCAGCGCGTTCGGTTTGTTGGTGGCCCACTGGATGAACAGCCAGGCGGCCTTCTGGCGGTCGGCCGGGCTGTTCTTGTTGATGGCCAGGCTCCAGTTGGACACATGCGGCACGCTGCCCGCCGGACCGGCCGGGATGACCGCGTAGCCGACCTTGCCGGCCACCTTGGATTCCTTGGGGTTCTCGTAGAGCGACTTGAACACGTTGGCATCGTAAATCATGGCGGCCTTGCCCTCCATGAAGGCGGAGGTGCTCTCGGCCCAGTGCAGCATGGTGCCGCCTTCGGGGCCGTAGTTCCGGAGCAGGTCGCCGTAGAACTTGAAGCTGGCGATGCTGCCGGGGGCGGCGAGATTCGACTTGCCCTGGGGGCTGGTCCAGGAGCCGCCGAAGCTGTAGAGGAAATCCACCCACTGGGAGGTGGCCGCCGCGCCTTTGCCCCGCAGGGTGATCCCGACCAGCTTCTTGCCGTCGACCTCCTTGCCGTGGAAAAACTTGGCGGTCTCCTCCAGTTCTTTCATGGTCTCAGGGACCTTGACCTTGAACTGGCTGAAGAGGTCCTTGCGATAGGCCAGCAGCGAGGTTTCGGTGTTGATCACGACCCCGATCTGTTTTCCGTCGATCGTGGCGGCCTTGGTGAAACTGGCAAAAAAATCGTTGGGGTCCCAGCTGGCCTCGGTGAGCGTGGGGTCTTTGATGAAACCGTCGAGCGGTTGCAGCCAGCCCGCCTTCCAGTAGTAGAGCTTGTCCTGCCCCGGCATGATCATGAACCCGTCGATCTTGCCGCCGGCATTGAGCTCGATGGTACGCTTGTTGCGGTACTGGTCCTCCGGGAAGACCTCCATGACGACCTTGATGCCGGTCAGCTTTTCGAATTCGGGGATTTTGGGCTCGATGAAGGTGGTGAAGGGGTGTTTGTTCATCAGGAACCGGATCTCGACCCCTTTCGACTGCATCCAGTCGACCTGCGCCCAAGCGGCCCCGCATGCAATGACGGCGCCCAGCAAAGCCATGAACACGGTGCACGCAATGCTTTTTTTCATGTCGCGCCTCACTTTCTCTTTGGGTTAAACAATGGTTTGCAGCGTTTCCCGGTCGAACAGGTGGGTCCTGTTCAGCTTCACTTCCACTTCCAGGGTTTGACCCACGGCCATGGGCTGTTCCGGGGACTCCATGCGGGCGACGAGGGAATGGGGGCCGCAGGTCAGATGCACAAACATTTCCGCCCCCAAGGGTTCCACCACGTCGGCTCGCGCTTTCAACGTGTCTCCGGGGTGATCGGCTCTCCCGGCGGCAGGCACCGCCAGGTCTTCGGGCCGCACTCCGAAAATGACCGGCCGGCCGGCATACGCTTCGACCGGACGGCTGAAAAGGTCGGGAAGCATCAACCTGAACGCACCGGCGTCCACGAAGTACCGGCCCTGTTCCAAGACCAGAGTGCACTCGATGAAGTTCATGGCCGGCGAGCCGATGAAGCCGGCCACGAACTGGTTGGAGGGCTTTTTGTAGACCTCGAGCGGCGTTCCGGACTGCTGCAGGGAGCCGCGATTCATGATGAAGATGCGGCTCGCCATGGTCATGGCCTCCACTTGGTCATGGGTGACGTAGATTATGGTCGCGCCGAGGCGGCGGTGAAGCTTGCTGATCTCGGCCCGCATGGCGACCCGTAACTTGGCGTCCAGGTTGGACAGCGGCTCGTCGAAAAGGAAAACCTTGGGCTTGCGCACGATGGCCCGGCCGACGGCCACACGCTGCCGCTGGCCGCCGGAGAGTTGCCTGGGCCGGCGGTCCAGCAAATCGTGGATGCCGAGGATGTCAGCCGCTTCGCGGACGCGCCGGTCGATCTCCTCCTTGGGGAACTTGCGCATCTTCAGCCCGAAGCCCAGGTTTTCACGGACGCTCATATGGGGGTAGAGTGCGTAGTTCTGGAAAACCATGGCGATGTCGCGGTCCTTGGGCGCGAGGTCGTTGACCCGCCGGTCGCCGATGTAGATATCGCCCGACGATACGACTTCAAGACCGGCGATCATTCGGAGCGCCGTGGTTTTGCCGCACCCGGAGGGGCCCACCAGCACCGCAAACTCACGGTCTTGGATCTCGATGCTGAGGCTGTCGACGGCGGTCACCGACTTGAACTGTTTGACCACCTTTTTCAGGGTTACCCTGGCCACCCGGTCTGCCTTTCTGCAGCCTGCCGCCGCGCCTCATGGCGGTCCGAAATGTGTTGTTCACCCTGCTCTTGGAACTATCCGCGGAGAAGCGGCCTGGTTGAACCGATGAGCCCCTGCGAAGGCCTGGCCGTCGGGTCCGGAAGCCTCCTCACTGCCGTCAAATCGAGTAAGCAGAAAAGCCTCCGTCGATCGGCACCACCACACCGGTCACAAAACTCGCTGCATCCGAGAGCAGCCAGACCAGGGCCCCGATCAGGTCATCGGGTTCCCCGTAGCGGCCCATCGGGGTGTGGGCGATCACCTTGCGCGCGCGCGGCAGCAGTTCGCCCGTCTGGCGATCGATGTGCAGGAACTTCAGCTGTTCGGTCATGAAAAACCCCGGGGCCAGAGCGTTGACCCGTACCCCGGTGCGGGAAAGATGAACCGCCAGCCAGCGGGTGAAGTTGCTGACAGAGGCTTTGGCGGCCGAATACGCTGCCACTTTGGTGAGCGGCGTAAGGGCGCTCATGGAAGAGATATTGACAATGGCGCCCTTGCGCTTGGCCACCATGCCTTTGCAAAAGGTCTGGGTCACGAGAAAAGTGCCCAGAAAATTGAGTTCGAAGACCTGGCGGAATCCGGCCGGGTCAAGATGAAAAAAAGAATTTCCGCCGGGGTCCAGCGGCTTTTCCGGTTCGTGGAACTCCTCCGAGGTGCTGCCCCGGGGGTCGTTTCCCCCGGCGCCATTGATCAGAAAATCGGGAGGCCCCCACCGGCGGCAGACCGCTTCGTAACAGTCCCGCAGCTGGTCTGCGTCCAGGACATCGCAGCGATGGGCCTCGGCCTCCCCCCCGGCCCGGCGGACGGACTGCGCCCTTGCCTGGGCTTTCTCCAGGGCGATATCCAGGACGGCCACCTTAACTCCCATGGCACCTAGAACCTCGGCCATGTGGCCGCAAAGATCCCCGCCCCCGCCGGTGATGGCGGCTGTTTTTCCGCTCAAATCAAAGCGCTGGAGAAACGTGGCGGCCATTCTTC
>JALOPB010000023.1 GCA_025454115.1 Desulfobacterales bacterium
TTGTGCGTGTGGGGGCCGGATACCGGCATTCCAGGCAGCACGCATCACATGGCCGAAACCGACTCCGTTCAGGTGTTGCAGCACGGCGTGGCGCTTGGAATTAAAACCTTTCACGAATTCCGCCAGGCGCTCGCCCTTGACGTAAACCAGCCTGATAAAATCATCTGCCACCAGGTGGGCGCCACCCACCAGCGCACCATCCTGGATGCGATCGGCCTGTCGGCGGAACGAGATTTCACGACCTTTCGGCATCTGGGGAACATCGGCACCGTCTCCCTTCCGATCACCGCTGCGATCGCCGAGGAACGTGGGTTTCTGAAAACCAGGGACCGGGTGGGTTTTCTTGGCATCGGCAGCGGGCTGAACTGCCTGATGCTGGGAATCGACTGGTGAGAGGGCCGAGGCGGGAGTGACTATTTCTTTCTCGGTCCTCCGTCTTCGTTTCTCAGTCCGGTAATCACGATGAAACATTTGCCATCGATAGACGTGACCCCCTTTCGTCATCTCTACCCGTTCACTTCCCGGTACGCGAAGGTGAACGGCCAAAGCATGCATTATGTGGACGAAGGCCGGGGCGAGCCGATCGTGATGGTGCACGGCAACCCCACCTGGTCGTTCTATTTTCGGAAGCTGATCATCGGCCTTTGCACAGGCTATCGTACGATCGCTCCGGATCATATCGGCTGCGGCCTGTCCGGGCGGCCCGGTCCTTCCGAATACGGCTTTCGCCTCCGAAACCGGGTCGACGACCTGGAAGCGTTGCTCGACCATCTGGGCGTCGACCGCGATATCACCCTGGTACTCCACGACTGGGGTGGAATTATCGGTATGGCCCTGGCGGTGCGCCATCCCGGCCGCATCGCCCGCCTGGTGATGCTGAACACGGCGGCTTTTCTGAAACCCCGCGGCAAGCCCCTGCCCCTGGCGCTCAAGCTGATTCACAGCATTCCGTTCCTGGCGAACCCGGCCGTGCTGGGGCTGAATCTATTTGCCCGTGGAGCCGCCTGGACGGCTTCCGCTAAGGGCTTGCGCCCCGACGCACGCAGAGGCCTTCTCGCCCCTTACAACAGCTGGCGCAACCGTCTGGCCACCCTCCGGTTTGTACAGGACATCCCCATATCTCAGGAGAATCCCGGCTACGCGATTTTGGAGCAGGTCGACCAGGGCCTCCACCGGTTCGTCTCCGTGCCGATGCTCATATGCTGGGGGGAGCGGGATTTCGTTTTCGACCGCGACTATCTCGCCGAGTGGCGTCGGCGCTTCCCGCTCGCCGAAGTCCAGCGCTTCCCCGAAGCCGGGCATTACATTCTTGAGGACGAACCTGACCGAACCCTGCATTTTCTATCTGCCTTTCTGAAGCGCCACCCTCTCGCGCATTGAAAATCTGCGGCAATTGGTGTAGGTTTTCCGGCGCTCAACCCGGACCGGTAAGCGCCGGATTCGGAATTAAGACTTCCTCCGGCCGGGGCCTATCGGCCAGCGGCGGAGTGCGGTATTCAGCCAGGGAGAGCAATGGGATGTCGGATTCGACCGAAGACCATCCGATTCACGTGAACGTGGCCTCGCACTTGAAGCGCGCGGCGCAAAGCCGGCCCTTCAAACGTGCGGTCGTCTGCCCGTCCGGCCGCGACCGTCATGGTCGCGTGATCTATGCCCATCTCACCTTTCAGCAGCTCGACCGTGAATCGGACCGCCTGGCGCATGGCCTGCAATGTGCCGGCATCGGGCGGGGCGTCCGCACCGTCCTGATGGTGCGGCCCGGCATCGAGTTCTTCGAGCTCATTTTCGCCATATTCAAGGTCGGCGCCGTCCCGGTGGTCGTCGACCCCGGTATGGGTATTCGCCGGATGCTCACCTGTTTTCGCTCGACCCGGCCGCAGGCGTTTGTCGGTGTCCCTCTGGCCCATGCCGCCCGACCGCTCTTTTCCAAATACTTCAAGACGGTCAAAATTTGGGTCACGGTCGGCCGTCGCTGGTTTTGGCGCGGTCATAACCTGAAACAGCTGCGCGGAGCAGCCTGGAAGCCGTTTGAGCCCGAGCAGACCACACGGGATGAGACGGCGGCCATCCTGTTTACCACAGGCAGCACCGGCCCCGCCAAGGGTGCGGTCTATACGCATGGCAACTTCGATGCTCAGCTGCGCCAGATCGCCGCACATATCGATTTCGAACCGGACGAGGTTGACTTGTCGACCTTTCCGCTGTTTGCCCTCTTTTACCCGGCTCTCGGCGTGACCGCCGTGGTGCCGGACATGGACCCCACGCGTCCGGGACGGGTCAATCCGGAGCGCATCATCGAAGCCGTCGTCAACCAGGGCGTCACCAACATGTTCGCCTCCCCGGCCCTCCTGGAGCGCGTCGGGTCCTACGGCCGTTCGCACGGCATCATGCTGGCATCGCTCAAACGGGTCATCTCGGCCGGCGCACCGGTGCAGGCGCGCACGATTGAGCTCTTTGCCGCCATGCTGCCCGAGGGCGCCGACATCCATACCCCGTATGGTGCCACCGAGGCCGTGCCCGTTGCCTCCATTTGCTCCAGCGAAATCCTGGCTGAAACCCGGCACCTTACCGATAAAGGATATGGGATTTGCGTCGGCCGACCAATCAACCATATCCCGGTGCGCATCATTGCCATCAGCGACGATCCCATCCGCCGCTGGCAGGAAGAATTGGCGCTCCCGCAAGGGGAGATCGGCGAAATCGTCGTCAAGGGCGACCTGGTCAGCCGCCGGTACTTCGAAAACCCACTGGCCGACTCTCTGACCAAGATCCCCGACGGCAACGCCTTTTGGCATCGCATGGGCGACTTGGGATGGATGGACAAGAAGGGACGCATCTGGTTTTGCGGCCGCAAGAGCCACCGCGTGGTTACGTCCCGGGAAACGCTGTACACCATCCCCTGCGAAGCGATCTTCAACACCCACCCACTGGTTCGGCGCAGCGCGCTGGTGGGTATCGGCACCGCCAGCCACCAGCTGCCGGTGGTCTGCATTGAGCTTAAGAAGCCCAACGGCCGCGCCAAACGCAAGGCCGTCCGGGCGGAACTCCTGGAACTGGCCGCGCGGAACGAAATGACGCAGGAGATCCGGCACATTCTCTTCCACGATTCCTTTCCGGTGGACATCCGCCACAACGCCAAGATCTTCCGCGAACGCCTGGCGGTGTGGGCGGCCCGGCGGGTGAAGCCGACTCCTCTTCACGAACGACGGCGGCCGGAGGCCGGATGATGTTCTCCGCACATCCCGCCGAATCCGTTCTGGTCACAGGCGGCGGCGGTTTTCTCGGCCGGGCGCTGGTCCGGTTGCTGGTTGCGCGCGGGGACCGTGTTTGCAGCTTTTCGCGCCGCGCCCATGACGTTCTACAGACTCTCGGAGTCACGCAGGTCCTCGGCGACGTCGCCGATGCGCGGGCGCTGGAGCGTGCCTGCGCCGGAATGGACGCGGTCTTTCACACAGCCGCAAAGCCGCCCCCCTGGGGGGGCTGGTACGATTATTACCGCACCAATGTCCTGGGAACGGAAAACGTGATCGCCGCCTGCCGCAAGAACGGCGTCCCCCGGCTGATCCACACCAGCACGCCCAGTGTGATCTTCGACGGCCACGACCTCGAAGGCGTGGATGAATCCGCACCCTACCCGGCTCGCCATACCGCCGCCTATGCGTCGAGCAAGGCCCTGGCCGAGCAGGCCGTCATCCGGGCCGCCGACGAACGGCTTCGGACCATCGTCCTGAGACCCCATGAAATCTGGGGCCCCGAAGATCCGCACTTCGTCCCGCGGATCATCGCCCGCGCGCACCGGTTGCGGCGTATCGGCGACGGACGCAATCGCGTCGACACGACCTATATCGACAACGCCGCAGCGGCTCACCGGCTGGCGGCCGACGCGATTAAAGCCTGCCCGGCCTTGTCGGGCCGGGTTTACTTCATCAGCCAGGGCGAGCCGATCCCGGCCTGGGACATGATCGACGCCATTCTCAAAGCGGCCGGTCTCGACCCGGTGCGAGGACACATTCCTTACGGCCTGGCTTGGATGATGGGGCTGGTGTACGAGAAACTCTATGAATGGATGCGCCTGACGGGCGAACCGTCCGGGCGGCACGCCGGGATTTGGGTTATGAGCCGAGCGTGTCCACCGCTGAGGGCCTTCGCCGGCTGGCCGCTTGGCTGCAGCATCAGGAGGAAGGAAAACCACCGCAATGAAACTCACGGATATCGCTCCGCTGGAGCGCTGGATGGAACTGGAGAATGACATCAACGCCCGCTCGGGCATGGATGCGAACGTCTTTGATACAAAAGGCTATCGCATCTCAGCCCAAAAGCATTGGGCCAACGCGCTGTGCCCGGCCATCAAGGACACGGATAAGGGCCAGAGCTTCATCTGCGCCCCCGCACACATGAACATCGCCGCTCAAGCCATGCGTGCCGGCGAGACGGTGATCGAAGAGTGCGACGCCGGCATGATCAAGCTCGTGGTGCCGATTTTCGTGGGAGATGAGTTCGTCGGCGCCGTCGGCGCCTGCGGCATGCGCTTCGAGGACAGCGATATCGATGCCTTCCTGGTCAACAAAATGACCGACATGGCCGAAGAACAAGTCGCATCGCTGGCGGGCAGCGTGCCTTCGGTCCCTCGCGCACAGGCCGAGGCGCTGGGCCGCTACATCCGTGATCGGGTCGACGCCATCCTATCGTCATCGTCTAAGCGCGGTTGATGGCATCGATGAGCTGCCGGAGCCTGGCGAAATCCCGCTTGTTGAAATCCACGACCAGTCGGGGGAGGTCAGCAAGTTCCGGCTCGTCGCATTCCTGTGGTAGCGCGCCAGACAGCTGCAGACCGCCACCGGCCACGATCATGTCCGTAAACTGCCTGCGGAGCACATCCACCTGAGATGCCTGCAGCCCGCTCGTCATCCGGATGACGGCTTTTCCGCTCACAAAGCGCAGGCTGTGGAAACGGTGGTAAAATTTGTGGATGACGCTTACGGCATCGTCCACATCGTGGGTGTGATGAAAAAAAGCCCCGTCGCCGGGTCCGATGTAACCGGCCGTCGAGAGGTGGTCTCTTATAAACTTCAGCCACCCGGACCAGTAGCCGTCCTCGGGTCCGTCCATCAACACGACCGGTATGGGGTAACGCTTGCCGGTCTGAAGCAGGGTCAGGGCTTCCATTGCTTCATCCAGGGTACCGAATCCGCCAGGAAAGAGCGCCACCGCGCAGGCTTCCTTGATAAAGGCCACCTTGCGGTTGAAGAAATACTTGTAGGTGATGTCGCGCGGGCTTCCATTCAGCACGGGGTTCGACTTCTGCTCGAAAGGAAGGCGGATGCCGACACCGAATGACTTTTCCGGTCCGGCGCCCTCATTGGCCGCCTGCATGATTCCCGGCCCGCCGCCGGTGATGACCATGAATCCTGCGGCGGCCAGATTTCGCCCAAACGCTCGGGCCATTTGGTAAAGCGGGTGGTCCGGCGTCGTTCGCGCCGAGCCGAAAACGGTTACCTTGCGAACCCCGCGGTAGTCGCCGAACACCTTGGACGTATAGCGCATTTCCTTCAACGTCGAGCACATAACCTTCAAGTCGACTAATTGTGAATTCTCCTGACCGGCCTTCAATGCGGCGATGATCATTTCGCGGACGATCGGAGGGTGACGCATGGGGCCGGCTATCTCGATCAGGTTTTTGATAGCGAGATCCACCATGCCGTTATCGGCGCTGAAGCGTAAGTTCATTCGCATCTCCCGGTATAAACCTATTTTTTATTGAAACATACCAGATTCAAGGCAGATACCCAAGCTCCGCGAAAGCCAACACGGCTTACTGATCAGCCCATCCCTTCTCTGCCTGGCGATCCGGTTGCTTGCGGCGGCGTTGGAATTATGATTTGATGTAAACGATCCGGCTGAACCAACAGAGTTTAGCTTGTGTATTGACCAGAACATGACGATCAGGAGGGATTACATGAGAGGGTTGCGTAGAACAGATCGTGCGATCACGGCGGATGAAGCCATGGCTATTCTGAACAAGGCAGAATACGGGGTGCTGTCGACCGTCTCTCCGGATGGAAAGCCGTATGGGGTCCCTCTGAATTTTTGCATCAGCAACCATTGCGTCTATTTCCATTGCGCAATGGAAGGCCACAAGATCGAAAACATTGAAACGAACAGGTTTGTATCTTTTTGCGTAGTTGGCAGCTGTGAGATCCTGCCCGATCAATTTGGGACCAACTATGAGAGTGCGATCGTTTCGGGGGAGGTTGAAGAAGTATTCGACAACGCCAAACAGATCGCGCTGGAGGGGCTGTTGAAGAAATATTCCTCAGACTATTTTGAAAAAGGATTAGCGTATATCGAAAATTTAAAAGCCAAAACACGCGTTTTCAAAATCAGCATCGTCCAACTATCCGGAAAAGCAAGGAAGAAATAAGCTCATCCCACCAAGCCGGCCAATTTGAACCGCTGATGCAAGCACGTTCGGTGTGTGGAGCGCCGCCGATACCTGTTCAAAGCGGATATGGTTTGTTATTTGAAACCCATATTCAGAAGGTTGCATCTTTCAAGGAGTGTCGCCGGGCCGAATCAATCCGGCAGCAGGTCGTAAAAGTAGCGCATGACATCCGAGCGTGTGATGATGCCGATGACCAGGCCGTTTTCCACCACTGGCAATCGTCCGACGTCGTGCCGGACCATCAGCTGGGCTGCCTGAGTCGGGCTTTTGCCCGGCTCGATGGTCAGGACATCGGTCGTCATGAACGCCTTGACCGGCGATTGGATTTGGGATTCCTTGCGCATCTTCCGGAAATCCCGGCGTGAGATCATGCCGACCACCTGTTCCCCGTTGACCACCGGAATACCAGAAATTCCCTTGGCGCGCAGAAGTAACGCGACTTCCTCCATGCGGGTTTCGCCAGTCACCGTATGCACCGGGAACGACATCAGGTCGCTGATCTGAACCGAAGCCTGCTGATTGCCCCGGATCAATTCTAGGATCCACTGCTCGACCGCATCGGGGTTGGCTCCCTTGATCTGGGCGGAGCCAGCTCGCGGGTGCCCGCCGCCGCCCATGCTGCGCATGATCGAGCCGACGTCAATGCCCTCTATCTGGCTGCGGCCGATGACCATGCAGCGATTTTTCTGGCCTTCGGAAAACACGCCGAATGCGGCATCGACGTTCAAAATCTCTAGATACATGCGCACGACCACGGCCAGACTGTCGACATGGCTATCAATGGCGACCTGGTTAATACTGATGCGATGGCCCTTGATTTTCGCGCGCCGGGCATGCTGCAACATTTTGAAAAGGATCGCTTTGTGCGTTTCACTGTAGGCCGGCCTCAGAAAGGTATTCAGGATGTTCAGGTCCGCTTTGCGCTCCAGCAGCCAGCCGACGGCATGCGCGTCCTCGGCGGTCGTCGAGGGAAAGGTAAGGTTGCCGGTGTCCTCGTATACGCCGGCCAACAGAAGCGTGGCCTGCATAGGGGTGAGGATCTTGCGCTGCCGTTTCAGCTCCCGCACCAGGAGCGTCGTCGTGGCACCGACCGGCTCGACCCAGCGATGGCCGGCACGGATGGAGCCTTTTTCGATGTGATGGTCCCAAACGTGGATATCGAGATCCTTCCGGTCCTTGAGCGCCTCCAGGCGGCCGAGCCGGCTCCAGTTGCTGGCATCGACGACGACCAACCGTTTCACCCGCTTGAGATCGATCTCGCCCCACCCGTCGCTTTCGAATAAATCCTTGTGAATGGAAAGAAACGCCTTGACGTTGGGATTCAGGGTCTTGGGAAGCACGGGGCGGGCTTCGGGGTATATCAAGTTAGCGGCGACGACGGAAGCGAATCCATCAAAATCCGTGTTCTGGTGCGTTGTAATAATTTGCATGCCGTTCGATTCCCAGGGGACAGCGCAGGGCAATCTCACGCCCGAATTTGGGCCGGCACCCGCCCGGGATGTCCGCCAGGCATCCGTTATCAGCCGGGTTAGCGAAAGAAGCCGGAATCGCTGAGAATTGAAAAGTATTTTATCACAAACCCGCCGGCCGGCACAAGAATTACCGCCGGCGAAGGCAGTCGATATACATCAACCCGGTTGACAGAATTCCGGGGTTTGATCATACTATCCTTTCCGCGATGGGGGAGAATGCTTAAATGAATAAAGCCATTTTATCCGTTCTGGGGCGCGACCGGCCGGGCATCGTCGCCGCCGTATCCCGGGTGCTTTTCGATCAAAACTGCAATGTTGAAAACGTCAGCCAGACCATGCTGCAGAGCGAGTTCGCCGGGATCTTCATCGTTTCCCTGCCGAACGGGATGACCGCGGAGGATCTGCATCGCGAACTGGATTTGCGCCTCGCACCGATCGGGCTGACGGTGCTTACCAAACCCTGCGACCACGGCGAGGATGCCTGTGCGGCGGCCGCGTGCGAGCCCTTCGTCATTACGACCCGCGGACCGGACCGCAAGGGGCTGGTCGCCCACATCTCCGGAGTGATTGCCCGCTACGGCGTCAACATCACCAACCTGCAGGCGATGTTCAAGGGCGGCGATGATCCCGGCGACAACATCATGATCTACGAGGTGGATATCCCGCGGGCCGTTGATCTGCAGACGCTGGCGCAGGATCTGCGCGACAAGGCCGCCGACCTCAAATTGGACATCAGCATTCAGCATCGGCACATCTTCGAGGTGCTCCACCGCATTTGATGAAAGAGGTTCTTCATGCTGACGCAACGCGAAATCATCTCCACCCTGGAGATGCTCCGAAACGAAAATCTGGATGTGCGCACGGTGACCCTCGGAATCAACCTGCTGGACTGCGCCGGTTCGGACCTCAGCCAGGTCCGCCGCCGGATCGCCGAACGTCTGATGCGGCAGGCCGGCCAACTGGTTCCGGTGTGCGATCGAATCGGTCATAAGTACGGCATCCCCGTCGTCAACAAGCGCATTGCCGTAAGCCCCATCGCGGCCGTTGCCGCCGGGCTTGCGCCGGCCGAACTGGTGGAGTTGGCGCGCACGCTGGATGCCGCCGCCCGCGAGGTCAATGTGGACTTCATCGGTGGTTTTTCGGCATTGGTTGAAAAGGGTATGGCTCGGGGCGACCGTGCCCTGATCGCGGCCATCCCCGAGGCGCTTGCGACCACCGAGCGGGTCTGCGCGTCGGTCAATCTGGCGTCCACCCGCGCCGGCATCAACATGGATGCGGTCCTCCTGATGGGAACAACCATCAAGCGGGCGGCTGAGCTCTCCGCCGAGCGCGACGGCGCGGCCTGCACCAAACTCTGCGTGTTCGCGAACATTCCCGAAGACATTCCTTTCATGGCCGGCGCTTACCTGGGCATCGGCGAAGCGGATGCCGTCATCAACGTGGGCGTAAGCGGTCCGGGCGTTGTCAAGAAAGCCATCGATCGCGCCCTGGCCGCGCAGCCCGACATGGACCTGGGGGGGCTATCGGATCTGATCAAGAAGACCGCTTATAAAGTCACCCGCATCGGTGAGCTGATCGGCCGGGAGGTGGCCGAACAGCTCGGCATCCCGTTCGGCGTGGTGGATCTTTCGCTGGCACCCACCCCTCATGTCGGCGACAGCGTCGGTGAGATTTTTCAAAGCCTGGGGTTGTTGGCCATCGGGGTTCCGGGCACCACGGCCGCCCTGGCTCTGCTGAACGACGCCGTCAAGAAAGGCGGTGCCTTCGCCAGCTCACGCGTCGGAGGACTGAGCGGCGCCTTCATCCCGGTGAGCGAAGACCTCAACATCTCCGAGGCGGCCCGCCAGGGCCATCTGTGTCTGGAAAAACTGGAGGCCATCACCAGCGTCTGCTCCGTGGGGTTGGATATGGTGGCCATCCCCGGAGACACATCGGCCGATACGATTTCGGCTATCATCGCCGATGAGATGGCGATCGGCGTCATCAACTGCAAGACCACGGCGGCCCGGTTGATCCCGGTCCCGGGGAAGAAGCCCGGAGACCATGCTGTTTTTGGAGGGTTAATGGGCGAATCCGTAATCATGCCCGTCAACAACGCCCGCGGGGACAATCGTTTCATCCACCGCGGCGGGTTGATTCCGGCACCGATCCACAGCCTGAAGAATTGAGCACATGGCGCGCATGCCTCCCGGACTGCCATCCACGCCGTCAAGGCTACGCCGCCTGATGGCGGACGGCTTGAAGTTCGGGTTTCTCCTAGTCGTACTCATCGGTTTCACGATCCGTTCAACCGAAGGGCTCGGCTACCACTGGCAGTGGTATCGGATTCCGCGCTACCTCTTCTCGGTATCCGAAGGCCAGGTGTTCGTCGGCCCGTTGCTGCAGGGGTTGGCCGTCACGTTTCAGGTCGCGGCCGCGAGCCTGGTTTTAGCTCCGGTCCTCGGGTTGATCGCCGCGCTCATGCGGCTGTCCGGCTCGCTCGTAGCGCGCGGAGTGGCGCGGATATACATCGAGCTCATCCGCAACACGCCGCTGCTGGTGCAGCTTTTTTTTATCTACTTTGTGCTCTCCCCGATTTTAGAAATCAGCGCCTTCGCGTCGGCCGTTTTGGCCTTAAGCCTTTTCGAAGGCGCTTATGCATCGGAAGTTTTCCGGGCCGGTATCCAGTCCATCCATCGCAATCAATGGGAAGCCGCGTTCAGTTTGGGGTTGGGCACCTGGCGTACGTATCGACTCGTCATCCTCCCTCAAGCCATCCGCCACATGCTGCCGCCGCTGACCAGTCAGGCGATTTCTCTGGTCAAGGACTCAGCCCTGGTGAGCACCATTGCCATTTACGATCTAAGCATGCAGGCCCAGGCGATCATCTCGGAAACGTATCTGGTGTTTGAAATCTGGTTTACCGTAGCCATCGTTTACCTCGTCATAACGGTATCTCTTTCCGTTACGGTGGCACGCATGGAAAAAAAGCTCAGATATTACGCCTGAACCTTGCCGGCGGCGGTTTCGCACCCTGCCGGATGACTGCCCATCAGAAAGGAGACAGTATGATCAAACGATTGGGGTGCACCATGCTTTGCGTTGCAGCACTGACCCTGGCTTTTTCCCCGCTTGCCGTTAGCGGGGAATTGCAGAAAAAGATGATTGAGGAAAGCACCGTCGAGCAGGTGATCAAGCGCGGCGTGTTGCGGGTCGGCATGTCGACGTTTGTTCCCTGGGCCATGACCGACAAAGCCGGCAAACTGATCGGGTTTGAAATCGACGTAGCCACCCGTCTGGCTCAAGACATGGGAGTGAAGGTTGAATTCGTGGAAACCAAGTGGGCCGGGATTATTCCGGCTCTGCTCACCGGCAAGTTCGACGTCATCATCGGCGGCATGGGCATCACCGCCCAACGTAATCTTAAAGTCAATTTCAGCATTCCCTATGATCACTCGGGCGTGGCCATCGTAGCCCACCAGCAGCTGGCAGCGGGGTTCAGCCGTCTAGAAGACTTCAACCGGCCTGAGGTGGTCGTGACCGCACGCCTGGGCTCCACCTCCTCCGCAGCGGCCAACAAGCTGCTGCCCAGGGCCCAGAAACGCTTTTTCGACGACGAATCTCAAGTCATTCAGGAGCTGATCAACGGCAGGGTCCATGCCCTGTTAGCCGGCACCCCGCTGCCGGTCTACCAGGCGCTGAAGTACCCGGACAAGCTCTTTCTCCCGGTCAAGGGCGCCATCACCCGGGAGCCGATCGGGCTGGCCGTGCGCAAAGGGGATTTCGATACGCTGAACTTTTTTGACAACTGGATCCGGGTCGTTGAGGCGGAGGGGTGGTTGGCCGAACGCAAGGCCTTCTGGTTTGAGACCCAGGAGTGGGAGAGCCTGCTGAAGTGATCCACCGCAAACCCAGGCTCACCGTTGCGGATGCATGCCTGATTCTGGCATTGGCCGGCGGGGCCGCTTTTGTCTTCCACCGGATCAGTGGCAGCCTGAACTACCGCTGGGAATGGCAGGCCATTCCCCAGTATCTGTTCCGCTATGATCCGGCGAGTGACACCTGGGTGTCCAACGTCTTGATGCAGGGGTTTTTCACCACCATCCGGCTGAGCATCTGGGCGACCCTTTTTGCCTGCCTGATCGGCACCGCCATGGGGCTGCTGCGGGTAAGCACCAGCCGGTTTCGACGGTGGGTGGGTTTCGTGTATGTCGAGCTCATCCGCAACACGCCGCCGCTCGTCCTGGTTTTTCTTTTCTACTATTTTTGGGGAGAACAACTGCTGCCCGGAATCGGGCTGGAGGCGGTCATCCGACGCCAGTCGCCAGAGTCGCAGGCATTGCTGTCAACGCTGCTGGCGCCGCCGGGCAGGCTCACGGCCTTTGTATCAGCAGTACTCACCGTTTCTGTTTTTGAAGGGGCCTACATCACCGAGATCGTCCGAGCGGGCATACAGTCCATCGAGCGAGGCCAGGCTGAGGCGGCAGCGGCCTTGGGGTTGACGCGCTGGCAATGCATGCGCCTCGTCATTCTGCCGCAGGCCATCCATCGGATTCTGCCGCCGCTGGGGGGCCAGTTCATTTCAACCATCAAAGACTCGTCCATCGTTTCAGTGATTTCAATTCAAGAACTGACCTTCCGCGGGATGGAACTGATGTCGGCCACCTATCTGACCTTTGAGACCTGGATTACCATCACCGGGCTCTACTTTGTCCTCACGTTCGGCTGTTCGCTGGTTTTCGGACGGTTGGAAAAAAACCGGCACCGCGGCAGGGTTTGATACGGGCCGACACCACCGCTGGCGGCTTTTTAAGCAGACCGCTTACTTCACCGTCACCACGGGGCACGATGCCTGCAGGATCACGTATTGGGCCGTCGATCCCATCAGAAGCTTTCCGACCTTGGAACGGCGTTTGACGCCGACGATAATTTCATCCACGCTATTTTCCCTGGCAAAGTCAAGAATGTCTTCGCCCGGAGCAAGGCCCCGAATCAAGAGGTGGGTTCGGCAGTCCAGACCCTTTTCGGTAAACATGGTCTTGGCCCATTCCAACCCCCGTTCGGCCTCCTCGATGGCTTGCTGCTGCTGCTCGGTGCCCTTCTCCATCGATGTGATGACATCCACCGAACCATTAAACGCCCGAGCATGCTTGCGGGCTAGCTTGAGAGCTTCTTTTGCCGAATTGCTTCCGTCATATCCGACCAGAATTTTCATTGGATGTTTATTCTCCCCTCCTGAAGTGGTGTATCATTTTTAGCTAAAAATCGACAGACTGTCAAATTGCCCGAGCCGCGGAAACCCTTCCGGCCAACGCTAAAACCTACCCGTAGCGGCGCATAATGTGTTAAATCTCTATTAGATGTGTTTTCACGTGAAACGAGATCGCTATGGGTCGCGCCCCATCCGGTTCAACCCGTCTGGCTACCGCCGTCAGCCCTCAGCGTTCTATCGCGCTTGACACGGCCGTTGGGGTTCGATTAAGCTTTTTTTCAAGCCACGACTTGACGAACCAAACCCTGAAACAGCGATTGGTTGCATGACGACAACGTTGACCAGAAAGAGCAGCTACCAATTCGGTATCATCTCCGACACTCACGGTTATCTTCCAGAAGCGGCCCTAACGGTATTCAGCCATGTCGACATGATCCTGCATGCCGGAGATATTGGCTCGGCCAGCGTCTTGCTCACGCTGGAGAAGGTCGCGCCGGTGGTGGCCGTGCGAGGAAACATGGATTCAGGACCGTGGGCTGAGCAGATCGAGGAGAAAGAATCTATTCAAGCCGGAGACCGACTGATTCATTTGATTCACGACGTGGGGCGGCTGCGCCTGAATGTCGTTCAGGGCGCCTGTCTGGCGGTCATCAACGGCCACACACACCGCCCGAGAGTGGAGACTCTGGAAGGCGTTCTTTTCGTCAACCCCGGCAGCGCCGGAGCGCCCCGCTACGGCAATCCCGCCAGCGTGGCGTTGCTGCGGATAACGGGCGACAGCGCCTCAGCCGACCTCATCCGCCTTGAGAGCTAATACGTATTCCGCCGACCTTGCGCCGGCCTCAACTCCCGCAGCGCACGATCAAGAGGGTGCGCGCGCTCGCCAGCCCTGGGACTGAATAACCGACCTGCTCCAGAGAGCCGCCGATCGCCTCGGCCGATAAGACACCTTTCAGCGCGCACATCTCGGTTGCGGAAAGTTGACTCTTTAGCGCAATGACGCGACCGCCGGACCGCAGCAACGGCCAAACCGTGCGCACAAAGGGTGCCACTGCCGAAAAGGCCCGGCTGATGATGACATCATAGGATCGTTTAGGGTTCATGGATCGGTCGCCGAGTTGCTCCACCCGCAGATGCCGGGCCTCAATTCCGGAAAGCGCCATTTCTCGCACCAGATAGCGCAGAAAACTTACCTTTTTTCGGACGGCGTCAAGCAGAGTCGTGTGCAGCCCATCAATGGCAATGTGCAGCGGCAATCCGGGGAACCCGCCGCCCGAGCCTACATCCAGCATTTCGGATCCCGGCGCAATGAACGGTGCCGGTGCCAGCGAGTCCAAGAAATGATTGCGGATGATGCTCTCGGGCTGGGTGATGGCGGTGAGGTTGGTTACCGCGTTCCATTTTAAGAGTTCGGTGGCATGGCGGGCAAACAAGCGGGTGTGCTCGAGCTGCAGCTGGACCCCTAATGCTGCGGCACCGTCGATGAGCAGATGATCCCACTCCGGAGAGCCGATATCCATGGGCGGACGCAACCGGCGCACTTCAGTTGATGCACACCCGGCGCACTTCGGAAATATCGGTAATCCCCTGAATCACCTTTAGGATGCCGTCCTGCTTCAGGGTCATCATTCCCTGCTCCAGCGCCGTCTTCAAAATTTCCTCCGTGTTCGCCTGCTTCTTGATCATCAACTTGATTTCGGGCGTGCCCTCCATCAGCTCGTGAATCCCCATTCGTCCGCGGTAACCGGTGTTGGAGCAGGCCTCGCACCCGGCGGGCTGAAAAAGTCGAAGATTTTCCGTGTACTCGATACCGGTGCGCTCGAACCAGGGCGCCCCGTAATCCGATCGCAATTCATCGTACTCCTCACGCCGGAGGGAATATTCCTTGCGGCAGTTCGTGCACAATCGCCGGGTGAGCCGTTGCGCCAGAACGCCGAGGAAGGCGTCTGAAAAGTTCAGCGCGTTCAACCCCATGTCCAGCAACCGGGTTATGGTCTCTGGAGCGCTGTTGGTGTGCAGGGTTGAAAAAACAAGGTGGCCGGTCAGCGATGCTTCGATGCCGATCGAGGCGGTTTCCTCGTCGCGCATTTCACCGATCATGATGATATCCGGATCGGCCCGCAGGAACGCCCGCATGATCCTAGCAAAGTCAAGCCCGATTTTCGGTTTGGCCTCCACCTGACGCAACCCCTGTTGCGTGATCTCAATGGGGTCCTCGGCTGTCCAGATCTTGACGCCCGGCTTGTTGATATGTCCAAGCAGCGCATGCAATGTGGTGGTCTTGCCGGATCCGGTCGGACCGACCGCCAGAATCAGGCCGTAGGGCTTGGTGACGATGTCCTTGATGACATTCAAATTGCGCGCGGCAAGACCCATCTCGTCGATTTTTATGGCCCCGGAGGATGCCAGGATCCGCAGCACCACATCCTCGAACCCTCCCGCGGTCGGCAGGGTCGCCACACGCATTTCAAATGCCGGAACCCCTTTGCGCCGGAATTTGATCTTGCCGTCCTGGGGCAGCCGCCGTTCGGCGATGTCGAGATTAGACATGATTTTGATCCGCGAAACCACGCCACGCACCATGACGTTCGGGATCTTCATGTATTCCTGGCAGACTCCGTCCAGCCGAAAGCGAATGCTGGTCGCCTTGGTCACCACCGAGGGCTCGATGTGAATATCGGATGCATTCTTACGATAAGCCGCAATAATCACCTGGTCGACCAGCTTCACCACCTGACTGGAGCTTTCATCGGCTTCCTCGACGGTCACCTCTTCGCGTTCTTCCTCGAACGTGATGTCGGGGATATCGATATCGTCGGTGATGTCCTCTGTTGCGACCGATTCCGCCTGGCGATCTTTGTTAAAAAAACTGCCGATGAACGCCTGGATATCCTCTCGGGTCGCGACCGAAAAATGAATCTTGCTGGTCTTCATCAAGGCCTTGATGTTATCGGTCTTGTTCAGATTACGCGGATCGTCGACCAATACTTCAATGCCGTCCTTGCTCCAGCTAATCGGGATCCATACCTCGTTCAGCAAAAACGTTTTCTTCAGGTTGGCGAGCAACTCGACGGGAGCCGGGATACCCGGATCGAACGCCCTGAATTTGCAGCCGTAGAACACCGAAAACGCCTGCCCGATGACCTCTTTCTTGATCTTGTAAGTTTCGATCAGAACATGCTCAACACTCTTGCTCAACTTTTTGGACAGCCCGAATGCGCGTTGAAGCTGTTGGGGGGTGACGATATTCTCGCGGAGGAGGCAGTCGTATCTAGATCCCGAGGCCAGATTGGCTGCCGCCGAATCCAGGCGCTTGGCGATTTCGGCATCCCCAGGGTTCAATTCGGAAGCAACCTTGTAAAGGGCCTGAGCGGGCTCCCGGTGGTTGCGCTTTTCCAATTCTACCCCCACCAGACTGGTGATGCGGGCGGCTTTGGCGTTGTCCGGCTTGGCCCCCTCGATCAGGGCTGCGAGTTGTTTGGCGACCAGCTCGGCTCCGTGGAGTGCGAGCAGACTTTCCGTCAGCCGGGGAACGACTTTTTCCATTGGGTAGTCCCCGGCGAATAATTTGGCATATTCGCTGGCCGCCTCCCCATGCAACCCCATCTCCTGAAACGCCGCGGCGCTGTCGAAAATCGCGGATAGGTCTCCCGCGCTCGCAATCGCCCCCCGAATCCAGGTCAAGTCCCCGGTCGCCGGTTCTCGGACCGGCGAGGAGTTTTCCTTGGCGATTTCCTGTTTCAGCAGATCGATCCGGCCGAGGATGGTCTCCCGGATTTCCGGGGTGTGGACCGGCACCGACGGCAGCACTTTTTCATAGATCGCCAACGACTCTGCAAACAGCCCCATCGAGCGACAGACCTCAGCCTCATTGATCCTGGAATCGATGTCGCTTCTCATTTGTTTCAAGATGACCTTTCCATACCGTTGGCGTGATCCGGGGCGGCCTTATCACCGGCAGCGTTTGGCACTCGCCATCAGCGCTTGAAAAAACGCATAATTCCACGGACCGCTTTTCGCTCTTTCAACCCAGACAAAAGAATGTCGCTGGTCAAGCGGAGCATCCCCGTGGGGGCAATCAGCCCCAGCACTACGAGCAGGACTCCTTCTGCGCTTCGACGAATATAAACCCGACCTCTCTCAAAAACCAGCTCGGTTTCCCTGGCTGGTCCCAGACATGCGGCCAGCGCAAACCAGTCGCCGGCCTGGACGCCGCCACTGCGGCCGAGCGTGAACTCCTCGAACACCGGCTGACCGGACAGGCCGAAAAACATCACTCCCTTTACGCCGTCTATCTTCAAAAGATCCCTGAAGAGATCCCGCATCGACCCGGTCCCCTCATCCGCCCAAGAGCTGCATAAGCTTTTCACGAGGGCATTTCGGGTTCACGGCGATGACCACGGGTGGCTCCCCCGGACGCACAAGGTAGTCCCGAGAATCACCATAGTTCACCCAGGCCAGCGTCATCTGTCCCAGATCCAGGCGGTCGCCGTGTCGGGAGATTCGTTTCACGCGTTCATTCCAGGATGGATCCTCGAAAATGCCTTCCACGGCGCCGCTGCCCAACGCTTTCTCAATTCGCGTGCGGATGCCTGCGAAAGATTCGGCCGAATCCGGCGTCTCAACGGGCAATCCGTGCGACGGATGGTCGTCCATCGCCTGCGAAGCCTTCTCATCCCTGCGCCGTGCGGCCTCTAAGATCAGCGGACACAAATTTTTGCGGATGCGGTTTTCGCTGATCGTGCACTTGTTTTGAAGCACCAGACTGACCGGCTCCCATGCCAGGATCTGATACGCGGCGTCTAATCCCTGGACGTCGCCGACACGCGCGTCGAATAGTTCGCCCTGCACAAAAAAAAGGATGCCCTTACCCCCGGAGGCGATGTGCTCCAGCCGGACGGTACAGGTTTTTTGCTCCATTTCGATCAGTTGGAGGAACGTGGCGGAGGACACATGGTGCAGCGTGCCACCCTCGCTTTGCTGGCTCAGCCGCATTTCTATTTGGCGGGCCAGTTGGTCAATGGAAAACGGTTTGGCAATGAAATCGACAGCACCGCCTTGTCTGGCCAGTCGCTCTTTGTCCGGTGCGCTGAACCCGGTCATGACAATGACGGGAATGTCGGCATAGTTTTGCATGATGGCCGTCAGCAGCTCCAAGCCATCCATCACCGGCATCTTCAGGTCCGTAACGACCAACGCCGTCTCATGAGACCGGAGGACGTCGAGCGCTTCAGCCCCATTGGCCGCCGTTCGCACGGCAAAGGAATCCGACCACCGGCTCAGCCCTTCCGTCAGGGCGAGCAAGACCTGGGGATCATCATCCACTATCAGCACGCGTTTAGCCATACGTCGATTTCAAATCGCATCGTGAGCCGCAGGCGGGTTCAAGTCATGCGTTCGAACGCGTTGTCCCGGCCTTGAGCTGTCGTCGCAAAGCGGCCATTTCCGCTCGGATGAACTCTTTCAGCTCTGCCATCGCCTGCTCCAACATTTGACCGGTTACGACCCCTCCGGCCGAAGGGGCGGTTGGGGCTGCCGCTGGCCGCGCCGGAGAAGGCGGCTTACCGTCCCCGGCCGCCCGTCGTTTCGAAATCTTTTCCCTTAATTGCTGATACGCGGCCATTTCCGCCTGCAGCAATTTTCGCTTGGTAAGCTCGGGCATGTCCGGAACGCTCGTGATTTCCTCCAATCGGGCAAAGGCGGAATTGAGCAGACTGAACGTCGCGGGATGCGCCTTGCTGCGGTTGGATTTGATGTACTGGCCGAGAGAACCGAGAACCTGCAAAAACATCGTAACGACTTTATCGTTCTGGTAGACTTCCTTCAGCAACCGAATTTGCGCTAAAAAACTCTCCACCGCCTGGGGGGTGATCTCCCAGTCGATCGAAAGAACGATCTTTTTCAATTCCGCCAGAGGTTGGCTGCTGGATCCTGCGGGCTGAATGGATTCCAACAGCGCTCCTTCCTCCTGGAAAAGTTCGTCAAGCCGGTTCTCCAGCTCGGAGGTCAAGGTGTCTAACTTGGACGATTTGGCCACAGCGGTGCCCTCCTAAAGAAGTTCTCTCTGAATGGATGCGATGGTCAGGGTAATAATTTTCTTTAACGTCGCCACCACGTTAGTGCCCTCCAGCGCGCTGGCTGGAAAAAACGGCCGCTGGAATTTCTGGTTGAGATCCTGCTCGAGCATTTCGATCGGCATCATCGGAATGCCCTGTTCCCTGAGGTCCATTTTATTGTACTGCAACACCCATGGCAGAGTGCGCAGGTTTTTTTTGTAGCTGGCCAGGTTCTCCTGCAGATTCCGCAGCGATTGGATGTTGGTTTCCCGCCTTACGGCCATTCCGTCGGCGACAAAAACAATTCCGTCAACCCCCCGCAGAACTAATCGGCGCGTTGCATCGTATTTTACCTGTCCCGGCACCGTATACAGTTGGATTTTGATCTGATAGCCGTTGACCAGGCCGATGTCGAACGGCAGGAAATCGAAGAAGAGGGTCCGGTCGCCATGGGTCTTCACCGTCACCATCTCGGAGTTGATCCGATGCTGGAATTTCCGGTTGATATATTCCAGGTTGGTTGTCTTGCCACCGCGGCCCGGGCCGTAGTAAACGATCTTAACCTGGATCAACTTATTCTTGAGGTTGATGAACGCCATTGAGCGTGCAATCCGTAAGCGCCGCAGCGCAGGAGGGTCGGCTTTCGGAGGAACCCGATTGAAAAAGTTAGAGATGTTCTCTGCTCAGCGGTTCAAGCAAACCCTTAAGATGTTCGACCGACTCGGCAACTTTCATCCGGAGAAAACCCAGCGAAATATCGTTACCAAAAATGGTAATCAGAAGGAATTCCGATGAAATCTTGTTAAAATGGATATTTTCCTTCTTGCCCTTATGAAACAGCAGGGAGAACTCGTTTTCTCCGATGATCTTGGCCATGGCGCTCACGGCACCGAAATTTCCCGCGGCCAGTGCCGCCAACGAGTAGATGTCGTGTTGTTTTTCGCCGTTGTCTAAATTGGTGACGATATTCCCGGCCATGTCGATCAGGAAGACACACCGAACGCCGTTGTCGATCAGCTCCGACTTCAGGATATCTTCGATCTTGTCAAGCTGTTTCTGATCAAGCGTATATGACACGTGCCCGCCCCTCCATACAGTTTGTTAAGTGGCTAATCTGAAACTATATTTTCGGCGTTTTAGTCTGTTACTTGAACCCGACAGAACCGCTTTCCCCCGTCATTCCGCGCGAATGCGGCTCGGGACGGATCCCTTCACAGGGCATCCTCAGTGTATCATTCTTAAATTACAATAAATTTCTCTTTTTCGCAATATTTATATCACCGCAGGGCCTGTTCGGTGCGGCTGAAACCGATCGGCTTGCGTCTGCGGCCGCAGCCCCGGCTAACGACCTGACCAAGCGGAGTCAATGGTCTTTCGGTCACCGCGGGGGCTGCGTTCAAACCGGTGACGCACCCGTCCGAGCGTCTGCGAAGTCCATGTGAACCTGCACCTCATTTCCGGAGCTGAACGTCATTTTCGCGTTGGTGTAACGTTTCTTGAAGACCTTCAGCATGCTGGCATTTTCACGCAGGACGGTGGCCGTGAAGGCCGAAAAACCGTTTTGCCTGGCGATGGCCTCCAGGAGTTCCAGCAGAAAGGATCCGAGTCCCTTTCCCTGGTAGTCTTCACGCACCACAAACGCGATTTCGGCCCGGTTATCATCCTCCTTGGCGTAGGACCCGATGGCGATGATCTCCTTGTGTCCGCCCTTTTGCGCCAACCCGATAATCGAAATATTCTGCCGGTAGTCGAGGCTCGCCCACTGCTTCTGCACCACCTCGTGGGTGAAATTGCGCATTTTGTAGAAGAAACGGAAATAAATAGTTTTTTCCTGCAATGAGTAGAAAAAGTTACGGTAAGCGAATTCATCAGAGGGCAGCAACGGTCTGAATTCGACGGTCTTGCCGCTTTTCAAGGTATACGAGCTCTTGTAACCCTCGATGAAAATGAGGTCATCGGTGGTGGGTGGCAGCTGGTCCTTAAAAATGTAGTGGCGTTTGCGCGCGACCTCGATCAACTCTTCTCGAAACTTGGGGTGCGCGATCTGGGCCAGTTCCATAACGCGCTGATAGATGCTTTTTCCGGACAGCTCGGCAATGCCGTATTCCGTGATCACAAAGTTGACATCGCCCCGGGTGGTGGCGACTCCGGCGCCTTCGCTGAGGCTGGGCACGATACGCGACACCCGACCGTTATGAGCCGTCGAGGGCAGCGCGATAATGGAAAATCCCCCTTTGGACATGGCACTGCCGCGAAGAAAATCCACCTGATCGCCGATGCCACTGTAAAACCGGTCTCCCAGCGAGTCGGTGCAGACCTGCCCGGTAAGATCCACTTCGAGCGCCGCGCTGATGGTGATGAGGTTGTCGTTGCGTGCGATGACCAACGGGTCGTTCACGAAATCCGAGGATCGGAAATAGAAGGCCGGGTTGTTGTCGACGAAATGATAGAGCTTCTGGGATCCCATGCAGAAGGAGGTCACAATGCGGTCCGGCAACAGGGATTTCTTCTTGTTGGTGATCACCTTCTTTTCAAACAACGGCAGGAAACCGTCCGTGATCACCTGGGTATGCAGCCCGAGATCCTTCTTTCCGTCCAGAAATTTGAGGATGTGATACGGCAGATTGCCGAATCCGACCTGCAGCGTCGCGCCGTCGTCCACGAGTTGGGAGATATAGTGGCCGATCCGGCGGGACACTTCGTTGTCCTGCACGGTCGGGAAGAACTGCACGAGAGGCTCATCATAGGGGACCAGGTAATCGATCTCATCGACATGGACGAAGCTATCGCCCCAGGTGCGCGGCATGCGCGGGTTGACTTGTGCAATGACCATCCGTGCGTGTTCGAGCCCCGCCCGGGTGATATCGACCGAAACTCCCAGGCTGCAATAGCCGAAAGGATCCGGGGGGCTGACCTGCACCAGTGCGGCATCCAATCCGATTCGCTGGCTGGAAAAAAGGCTGGCAATGCGCGACAGGTATGCCGGAATATAGTCGATTTTACCTTCGAATGCCGCCTTGCGCATGGACCGGCTGATGAAAAAAAGCTTGAGGGAAAAACGCTTGCTGAACGATTCGTTGTCGACGAACTGGGACAGCGTGTAGGAAAGCATCTGATAGAGCATGATGTCCTGAAGATTCTGGTCGGTCACCATCGCTTTGATCAGGTGCTGCGGCTCTCCGCACCCGGTACCGATGAAAACGCGGTTGCCGCGCTTGATTTTGGACACCGCTTCCTGGGCGCTGACCACTTTGTTCTTATACAAACTCTGCCATTCCATGGGCGGGATCCTCCGGGGTCTTCTTGACAACAAACTTTAAATTATTGAGTTTAGCAGAAGTTCGTCCGGAGATCGAGCAAATAGTGCTCAAACGTCGGCCATACGACCCGGTTCAGGATTGACCGCAACCCGAGAGATTGATAGATTAGAAAAAACGCCGAGAGCTTTGCCCTCCGATGAAACGATGAAACCGCCGAAATCCGACGGCCTTAACCGGCCCTTTGAAGCGCTTGGGGACCTGCTTCGGACCCAGGGGGTGCGGCGGCAGGCGTCCGCAGTGCCGAAATCCCCGTCACCGCCGCCGGCACCGCCAACGACGGCCAACGAGGAGACTCTCTTTCTCGAGGCAATGACCGGGGTACGCCGAACGTCCTGGGACGGCATCGAGGATCACGATTCGAGGCCCGCCACGCCCGCAACCCCGTCTTCCGCGACGGAAATGGAAATCGAGCCGCTACGGCGTTTGGTGGACTGCGGCCAGGGTTTCCGTGTCGCCGATACGCCGGAGTACATGGAGGGTGTCGGCGGTCCCGCCCCTCCGGAGATCACCCGCCGGTTGCATCGGGGGGAGTTCGCGGTTCAGGCGCATGTGGACCTGCATGGTTTCAGTTCCGATGCGGCGCAGGAAGTGTTCGATGCGTTTATGAAAGACGCGCTCGCCACCGGAAAGCGGGCGGTCCTCATCATTCACGGCCGAGGCCTTTCCTCGCCAGCCCAACCCGTTCTTAAAACCCGGGTCGCCAAATGGTTGACGACCGGCTACTGGCGTAAGTGGGTGATCGCCTTCGCCAGCGCCCGGCTATGCGATGGCGGCAGCGGGGCCAGTTATGTGTTGTTGCGCCGCAAGCCGGTTACCAAGCGCTTGCGGCGCCGGCTTCAACCCCGTGCAACCGTAGAATCAACAAAAAATTATTGACAATACAAAAATGGTTTATTATCAATACAGGTTTATAAGTAGTTTTTTTGAATGCAGCACTAATTAATCGGACTGTATGGTCCCGTTTCGGGATGACCGAGGCGGGATCTTTTTTCGCGTGCGGTCGCCAAACGCAATGCCAATTTAGCGAAGGTAGTCAAAAATGAAGAAGAACATCCGCCATGTCAGAAACATCGGCATCAGCGCTCACATCGATTCAGGCAAGACGACGCTCACGGAGAGAATCCTCTTCTACACCCAACGGATTCATTCCATGCACGACGTCAAGGGCAAGGACGGCGTCGGCGCATTCATGGACAGCATGGAGCTTGAGCGCGAACGCGGGATCACCATTGCCTCAGCGGCTACGTTCTGCGAGTGGGACGACCATGAAATCAACATCATCGACACGCCCGGCCACGTCGACTTCACGATCGAAGTGGAACGCTCGCTGCGCGTGCTGGACGGGGCCATCCTGGTGCTGTGTTCGGTGGGCGGCGTCCAGTCCCAGTCGATCACCGTGGACCAACAGATGCGTCGTTATAAGGTGCCCTGCATCGCTTTCATCAACAAATGCGACCGTTCCGGCGCCAATCCGTTCCGAGTCATCGACCAGCTCAAGACCAAGCTCGGCCACAATGCGGTGGCGGTCCAAATCCCGATCGGACTGGAAGCCGATTTTACCGGTGTCGTGGATCTGCTCAGCATGAAGGCCGTCTATTTCGACGGAGACAAGGGCGAAACCCTGCGCATCGAAGCAATTCCCGATACCCTGATCGATCTGGCTCAAACGAAGCGGGAGGAAATGCTGGACGCGGCGTCCATGTTTTCCGACGAGCTGATGGAAGCGATCCTGGAAGAGCGCGAAATCCCTTCCGGCATGGTTTTGGCCGCCTTGCGCCAGGGGGCTCTCCGGCGCCAGCTCACACCGGTATTGATGGGTTCGGCCTACAAGAACAAAGGAGTTCAGCTGCTGCTCAACGCCGTCAACGACCTCCTTCCCTGCCCGGATGATGTTGAGAACCATGCCCTCGACACGGACCAGGACGAAACCCCCGTTCGGTTGACCACCGACCCGGGCGCGCCTCTGGTGGCGCTCGCGTTTAAGCTGGAAGACCGCTCGTACGGCCAGCTGACGTACATCCGGGTCTACCAGGGCTCCCTGTCCAAGGGGGACACCATCATCAACGTCCGCACCGGCAAAAAAATCAAGGTCGGCCGCGTGGTGCGCATGCACTCGGATCAGATGGAGGAGATCGAGGCCATCTCGGCCGGCTACATCGGTGCCCTTTTCGGCATCGACTGCGCCTCGGGCGATACCTTTGTCACGCCCGGCCTGAGCCTGACCATGACATCCATGTACGTGCCCAAGCCGGTCATTTCCCTGATGATCCACCCCAAGGATCACAAGTCTGAGATCAACCTGTCTAAGGCGCTCAATCGCTTCACCAAAGAGGACCCCACGTTCAAGACCCATGTCAACCCGGAGACGGGCGAAACCATTATTTCGGGCATGGGCGAGCTGCACCTGGAGGTTTACATTGAGCGCATGCAGCGCGAGTATTCCGCCGAGGTCACGGCCGGCGCACCGCGCGTCGCTTATCGCGAGACCATCACCCAGCGGGCCGATTTCGACTACATCCATAAAAAACAGACCGGCGGCGCCGGTCAATACGGACGCATCGCCGGTTGGCTCGAACCACTGCCCGACAAGGACTTTGAATTCGACAACCAGGTCGTGGGAGGCTCCATACCGACCCAGTTCATCCCGGCATGCGAGAAAGGCTTCCGCCACTGCTTGGTCAAGGGCCCCAAGATGGAGTTTCCGGTGACGGGCGTGAAAATTGTCATCAACGATGGCGCCAGCCACGCGGTGGACTCATCCGACATGGCGTTTCAGGCGGCCGCCCGCGGCGCTTTCCAGCAGGGCTATTTCAGGGCCAAACCGGTCATTCAGGAACCCATTATGAAGGTCGTGGTCGAAACCCCGACCGCGTTTCAGGGCCCCGTTATGGGATCGCTCAACCAACGACGCGGCATGATCGTCGGCGCCCAGGACGAAGGGGCGCTGTGCGTCATCGAATCGCAGGTGCCGTTGGCCGAGATGTTCGGCTACTCCACCGTTCTGCGCTCCCTGACCCAGGGCCAGGCCCAGTTCACGATGGAATTTCTGGCGTACAAGACCGTGCCCCAGTCGATTGCCGAGGAACTCGAAAAAAAGGCTGCGGAGCAGAAGAAAAAGGTGGCCTGATCGCGCCGCACCGGTCTTGAAGCGGTGTGTCCATGTTGTCCGCAGCGCGAACATTCACTGCCGATGCGCGCAGAAACCCGGCGGCGCTGATCGTATTGAAGGAAAGGGGGATGGCCATGTTGAAGAACGAACTTATCATGCGTAACCCGATGCAGGTGTTGGGTGGGCCGTCGGCGGATATTCTATCCGATGGCCAGTTCGGCGGTGTCCTGGCGCGCGCGGGAGTCGGCAAGACCGCGCTCATGGTTCAAATCGCTTTGAATTCCATGCTGCACGAACGCAACGTCATGCATGTCAGTCTCAACCAGCCGGTCAACAAGACCAACCTCTGGTACCATGAGGTGTTCGGAAACGTGGCGCGCCAGGCCGGCATCGCACAGCCCGAATCACTCTGGGAATCGCTCCTGCCGCACCGCTTCATTATGACCTTCCGGACCGAAGGCTTCAGCGTGCCAAAAATGGAAGAACGCCTGACGGACCTGGTGGAGCAGCGCATTTTCGTGCCGAAGCTTCTGATCGTCGACGGCCTGTCCTTCGACGAGCCGATCCGCGATTCGCTGTCCGAGCTGAAACATTACGCCCGGCTGCACGCCATACGGGTTTGGTTCACGATCCGAACCCACCGTCACGAGGACCCGGGCCCGGGCGGTTTGGCCAGGCAACTCGCGGATGTGGAGGACCTCTTCGAGGTCGCCATCCAGTTGGTGCCGGTCGGAGAAGAAATTCACGTAAAACCGTTGAAGGGGTTGACGCTGCCCGCTGAGCACGCTCATCTGGTTCTGGATCCCACCACGATGCTCGTAAAAAAACGTAGTGCCTGACGCCGGCCGATGCGTTTCGTTCCGGACAGGACATCGGCATGACATCCAACCGTCATCTCCTGAAACTGATCATCGGCCTCGCCATCGGCGCCGGATTTTTCTACCTGGCCGTGCGCGGCATTGACATCGATCAGGCTCTGGCCGCTTTCGCCCAAACCGATTACAGGTTGGTCGGGCTGTCCGTTTTCGTCATGATGGCGGCGCATGTCCTGCGGGCCATGCGCTGGCGGGTTTTTCTGGCCCCCGTCAAAATGCTGAATACGCGCAGTCTGCTGTCCGCATTACTGATCGGCTATGCGGCCAACAGCTTCGTTCCGGCCCACCTGGGTGAGTTCTTGCGCGCGTTTGTCATCGGCAAGAAGCACGACATCTCGGCCAGCGCCGCTTTCGGCTCGATCGTGGTCGAACGCATCGTGGATGTGGTCTCGCTGATTGC
>JALOPB010000220.1 GCA_025454115.1 Desulfobacterales bacterium
TCCGACTCGAATCGCTTCTGCATCGGGCGGTCCAGGAGCAGGTGGGCCATCGAAAGAAGGCTCATGCCCTGGTGATGGGCCATGAAGGACCGAACCGCGACGCTCGATTGCCCGGGCGGCAGACGCGACGGAGTGTAGTCGATGGCCTCGTAGAAGCCATAGCAGGTCTCAAGGCCTTCGGCGGCCAGACGTTGGAGGTTCAGGCAGGCCTCTCTGGGCGCCACCATGAGGGCCAGAGCCGCGGCATAGGGCGCAATCACCAGGTCCTCTGCGAGCCCGCGCTTAAGCCCCAGGCCGGGGACGCCAAACGCGCGGTACTGGTAGTTGAGGTTCGCATCGCTGGCATTGTACCCGCATTCGGAAATGCCCCACGGAACGCCGCGCTTCTTCCCGTAATCGATCTGCCTGGCCACAGCCGCCTGGCAGCTCTGGTCGAGCAGCGTGCGTCCGTAGGTCGGCATCACCAGGAGCGGCATCAGGTATTCGAACATCGAACCGCTCCATGAGAGCAGGATCGGCTCTCCGCCGGCAATCGTGAGCAGCCGCCCCAGGGCGAACCAGCTCTCCTGCGGCAGTCGTCCCTGCGCAATCGCCACGAAACTTGAAAACCTCGCTTCCGAAGCAAGAAGGTCGTAGTAGCTGGGGTCTCGCCGGCATTCTCCGACATTGTAGCCGATCGCCAGCAGATGACGCCGCTCGTCGAACAGGAAGTCGACCTCCATTCGAGTGAGTGCACCGCATTTAAGCGCCAGCTGCTCGATCGCCGCAATCCTTTCTCTGGCGTTCCGGCCGGCCTCTGTGATGAGCCGTTGAAGTTCCTCCAGATGTGAGCTCTCCTCGAACTGCACGGCAGCGTTCGTTTCCTGTTCGATAGCTGGTAGGAGCTTCTCGTCCAGGGTGGCCAGTTCGCGCAAGGTGGGGATCTCGTCAAGATCGGGGAAGTGTGCAAGGCCGTTCTGAGAGGACAACCGCCCAGCCCATGGAGCGAGAAGCGTAAGCTCGTCCAGAACGTCTCGACATTGCCCGGCGAACGCACGCGTCCACATCCTCAAGGGGTTGCCGGGGTCGGCATCGCTGGCTTCCGCGCCGACAACCACGGATGTGGCGGCCGCCGCCAGCCGATCCAGGCACTGCCGCACCGCCCCGAGGGTGGAGGGTTTAGAGCGAGTCGCGGACTCCATTTCCTGCTGAAGTCGAGCGATCGGGGCCGGGTCGCCTACTTCCTTGGCGGCGGCCGCTGCCTCCGCTACGATCCCGAACGTGTCGTTGAGTCCTTCGAACAAGCGTGGTCCCAGGATCTTGTGATCGGCAAGCCCGAGCAGACCCGGCCGCAGGGTCAGCAGATGGCCGGCCAGGTTCCCGCTGTCCACAGAGGAGATGTAAAGCGGTGGCAGCGGCTTCAGGGATTGCGTGTCGTACCAGTTGTAGAAGTGGCCCCGGTGCCGTTCCAGGGTTTCCATAGTGGAGAGTGCCTGCGATGTGCGTTCGAGGAGCCTTCCGGCCGAAATATAACCAAAGTCGTACGCGGACAAATTCGCCAGCAGCGCAAGCCCCATATTGGTGGGCGAGGTGCGATGCGCGACCCTGGCGACAGGCTGCTCCTGATAGTTGTCGGGCGGCAGCCAATGATCGTCGGGGCCGACGAACGTCTCGAAGAACGCCCAGGTTTTTCGGGAAAGTTTCCGTAAAAAGAGGGTCTGATCGGCATTCAGTTTTTCGCGACGGGGAGCGAGCGGTCGACTGATCCACCAGGCGATAGCCGGAGAGGCGAACCATAAGCACAGGATGGGTCCCGCCATCGGCAACACCGACGGTTTGGTTGCCGCAAGTGAGATCGCTGCGGCGACGGCGAAGACCGGTCCGGCCCACATGGTCCGGCACGTGCCGGTAAAGTCGGTGCAGTTCGCGTGATTCGGGTCGCCCGACGGATCCCATTCAAGCAGTCGTTTATGAGAGATCAGCACCCGCCATGCGGTCCGCACCACCGCATCCAGGCTGAAAAAGGCTTCATAAGGCAGGCATGCGAGTGTAAAGGCCGACTGGAGAGCGTGCCGGCGGGCCGTGCGCCCCTCGGCAGTGAGGTGCTGTCTGAAGGTCACATCGGCCGGTTTTCTCAGCGCGTTCACGGCCGAGGCCATCAACGCAGGAACCAGGATGGTTCCGATCACCGCCAGGGTCCAAAACCAGGCTGATGGCAGCATGGCCCAGCTCAGCAGCAGGAGGAGGGCCGCCGCCGCAGCCGTCAGGCTGCGCCGAAGGTTGTCGAAGATCTTCCAGCGGGAGAGCATCGAGAGCGGGTTCTTCTGCTGATGCGAATTGGGCACGGGGATATCCGGCAGCAGCCAGCGGGCGATCTGCCAGTCGCCCCGAATCCAGCGGTGACGGCGGCTCACGTCCGTGCAGTAGCGCGATGGGTAGTCCTCGTACAGCTGCACATCGCTTATCAGCCCGGCCCGGGCGTAACACCCTTCCAGAAGATCGTGACTGAGGATCCGATTGTCGGGGAGACGCCCGGCGAGCGACCGTTCGAACGCATCCACCTCGTAAATGCCTTTGCCAATGAACGAGCCTTCGCCGAACAGGTCCTGGTAGACGTCGGAAACGGCGCGCGTGTAAGGATCGATACCGGGCTCACTGGCGCACATTTGCGCATACCGCGACCGGTTCATGCCGGAAAGGCTCACCGCCACCCGGGGTTGGAGAATGCCGTACCCCGCAACAACACGCTGCCGGCCTTCGTCGTAGCGCGCACGATTCAGCGGATGCGCCATGGCGCCCACAAACTGCCATGCCGAATCGCGCGCCAGCTGCGTATCGGTGTCGAGGGTGATCACATACGTTACGTTTGCCAAGACTGCAGTATCACCGACCACGAGCGCGAAGGGGTTCCCCGGGCCGCCATGCGCCCCGCCGCGCAGAAGCTTATTCAAATCTGACAACTTTCCGCGCTTGCGCTCGTAACCCATCCAGATTCGATCCCCCGAATTCCAGCGGCGCGGGCGATGAAACAGGAAAAAATGATCGCTTCCCGAATGTTCGTACTTTCGGTTCAGTTCCTCTATACTCTGCCGGGCCTGCAACAACAGGGGTTCATCTTCCGGGAGCGCTTCTGCGATCGCGTCACGAAAATCGGTGAGCAGGCCGAAGTGGAGGTTCTCGTCCCGATTTGCCAGAAAGCGGACCTCCAAGGCCTCGATCAGGTCCTCGATATTTTGAGTGCTCGTGAGCATCGTCGGAACCACCACCAGAGTCCGCAATTCCGGGGGGATCCCTGTGGAGAAGTCCATGCGCGGCAGGGGGCGCGGCGTCGCCAGCAGCGTTGCCAGCCAGTTTACCAGGGCCACCGCAAGATGAGCGGCGCACAGAAACGAAAGCAGTGCGATCAGCCCGAAAGCCCATCCCTGCACCCCCCCGGCATACGCCTTCGCAACCACGACTCCGGTGAAGATCGCTGTCAACAGCAGGATGGTGCCGCCATACAGCACCAACGGAAACCTGCGGACGACATTGCACAGAGCCTGCCCGGGCGAAAAACGCACCTTCGCCATTCGCTCGAGCCGGGCCAACCCCTCGTCGATCAGATAGAACCCGACGTGCGCCGCACGGTCGTCGCGGCCGTTGCCAGAGACGCCCTCCTGCGCCAGTTGGATCGCAAAGCGCGCCACTTCGCTCTCGGAGTGGGGGCTGTGCTTCGCGGTCTTCTCCACGACGTGACGGTATCTGTCCCGGGTGGCAAAATCCATCTTGTTGTAGACGTCGGCCGGGTCCTCCCCCAGCGTCTGCTCGACGATGCTCATGGTCTCGACGAACTCGCGCCAATCCATCGTGCCGAGAAAACGGAGGCTGCCGATGCTGTTGCTCATCGAGACCTGGTCGGCTGCCTGCTGCTGGTTTTCCGAACGCACCAGCTGTTCGATGGTCAGGCCGGACTCGGACAGCTGCTGTTCGATCCAGGTGAGCGGAAGTGCCAGGGCGGGACCGTGGCCTTGCAGGCGGCGCGTGAACTCCGCAACAAAGGCACCCACCAGCGGAGGGGTTGACCGCGCCATATCGGCGATTACCAGGATCAGGCTATTGGGGTCCCGGCCCGCCATCTCCGTCAACCGGTCGGCCCACTGATCCGCAAGGTTTCGATTGAGCCTGTCGGCGGCGATCCGGGCGCCAACCCGACGAATATTCTCGACCAGGGCGAGACGCAGCATGATGGGGATGGCCCAAAGCTCGCCCATTTTAAGGGCGGTCACGGACTGGTAGGCGGCTACGAAGCCGCTAAGGCTTTCCGGGTCCACCCGGCCATCGCCGTGGGAAATCGTCTCCAGGGCGATGTCATACACCCGCGGGAGCCCGGCTGACGGTCCGTTCGCGAGGCGCGGCAGTTCACGGCTGTAGCCCTTCGGCAGGTGCCGTCGGGCCGTGCGGATCTGCTCTTCGATCACATAGAAGTTATCGAGCAGCCATTCCCCGGCTGGTGTGATCCGGCGGTTGTCCTTGATGGCTGCAGCCAGCAGGTTGTGGGCTTTCAGCAGGAGGCATTCGTTGTCGGTAAGCCGCTCCAGAAGGCGGTCCCGTGGGCGTCCGAACGTCACCTCGTGCACATCGGCAAGGAGCTTGCCATGCTGCACCATCTGATCGGTACTGAACAGCTCCGATCGGATGGGCTGCTCGTCACCGGCTGACTCACGTATCCGGTCGTTTTTGCAGAGGTACGTCCACATATGGCTTCACGTATTCATTCCTTGCATCCAGGTTTCGAGACTCCTCATCACCCGATATGAATTTGCGAAATGTTCCCGATCACTCCGAAGACATTCAACAACCAGATGATAACTGCAATAATCACCACCATGTTCAATATTTTCTGGATGTTAGCCTGCATCGGTATGTAGCTGTTGATCGCCCAGAGAATTACACCCACGACGACGAGAGCAATCACCAAGTTGATGAGCGGCATAGCCTGTCTCCTTTTAAACAACGGGTATTCGGTCGCCTATTTTTTTACGTTCAGGTTGTTCTTGACGGAGCTGACCCCCTGGACGCCCCGGGCGATTTCTCCTGCCCGGTTGACGGCCGTTTGGCTGTCCACGAAGCCGCTCAACTGAACGACGCCCTTGTAGGTTTCCACGCTGATCTCAAATGACTTGAGAAAATCATCAGCGGCAAGTTGGGACTTTACCTTCGTCGTGATGACCGAATCGTCGACGTATTCGCCCGGGGCGGACTGTTTGGATGTCGACCCGCAGGCCGCCACGCCGACGACCAGCACGATAAGCAGGAAACTGCGAACAAACGTGTTTATGGTTTTCATAACGGTTACTCCTTTTCCCGGTTTGAGGTGAACGGGTTGAAGGAAGACCATCTCGACGCGAATTGTTCCTTGACCTGGAAGGGTTGATCTCAGGCGCGCCGGCCATTTACTTTCAAGATACGGCGGCCTCCTCCCAGAAAGGGGGCTCCGTCTGCTTACAGCCGTTTGCGGCTTTGAAATACCTGGAGCACCATGACCACCAGGGCGATGACCAGCAGAACGTGGATGAACCCACCCAACGTGTAACCGCCGAACAACCCCAGCAGCCACAAAACAACGAGAATGAC
>JALOPB010000470.1 GCA_025454115.1 Desulfobacterales bacterium
ATGCGGCGCGGGACACCGGGTGGGCGAGACGTTCGAAATCAGCTGCTACAATCCCGGCGGCCTGTGCGGCTGGTTCTACCATGACGTCTTCCCCAGCCTAAGCACGTTCCAGTTCGGCGGGAAATACCCCTGGTGGGAAGGAGACGCCATCGAACTCAGGTGCCCGGACCATCACAATCAGGTCACCATGTGGCTCAAGCGGCTCCCACGTAGTTAGCCAGGAGTTTAGGCTTGAAAGTCCAGGCGGTATGACGTAATATCATACCAGAGGTGATCCTTATGGCGGCATCAAAAATAGCGATTACCATCGATGACAAAATTTTGAGACGACTTGACCTTCTGGTTCAATCCAATGTTTTTCCAAACCGCAGCAATGCGCCAAACTGGATCGGGCCTTTGAGCAAACAATCGCTGAAGAAGGACTTGCGTCGGGGTTGGAAGAATGGCCGCAATATTGAGAGGAGATATCCGCTGGGCGGACCTAAACCCAGTCATCGGAAGCGAACAGGGCGGGCTACGCCCTGTTCTTGTTTTAAGCCATAACGTGTTCAACGAGCGGTCTGGCACCGTGATTGCTGTTGCCATTACCAGCCAACCTCAACGCGCCGGGTTCCCCCTGACGATGGAGCTCGGCGATCCAAATCTTCCCAAGAAATCTTGGGTAAAAATCAGTCAAATACGAACTCTGTCGGTGAAACGCATCCGCAGCAGAATTGGGCGCGCGTCTGAAGAAGAGCTTGCTATGATCATCGATGGGTTCAATGAGATTGTGGGAGGCTAACCAACCATAATATTTACCTTGGACGGACGACATGAAGATCGACATCGACAATCTTACCGAGGCTGAACTGATCGATCTCAACCACCGCATTGTCCAGCGACTTCGGTTTATTCATCAAATGCGTTCCCACGTTGAGATGCTCGAGTTCAGGATCGGAGAGCGGGTCGAGTTTGAACCCGCCGGCCATCCACTCCAGATGGGCGTGGTCACCCGGCACAACCAGAAGACGGTGACGGTGATTACCGATTCCGGCCAGCGCTGGAACGTTTCACCGCAGCTCTTGCGCCACGCGTCGGAGTCGAACCCGGAAGCCCCATCCAACCCCAACATCATTCGTCTGCCGGAGCGGTAGCTGCAGCGAAAGGGACACAGCTCATGAAACGCTTCGACGTCTTCATTTCCTGCCGACGCGCCGACACCCTGTATCTCGCGCATGCGCTCGGATATGCCTTGCGCCTCGCAGGGCATGACGCCTTCGTCGATACGGGAAGCATCGGCGGCGGCGAGCTCTACCCCCCAGGTCATCAGCAAAGCCAATTCCCGCGCCAACGTGGTGCTGGCGCTCATCGGACCCAAATTCGACGTCAAGAAGCTGCATGAGCCGTATCAATCGCCCACGGCCGAATCCGCGTCCCTCGTGCACCCGTCGGTAAAGAACGCCGGGCCGCCGGTGCTCGGTCTACGCCGGAACATGGGCAATTGCGCAGCGGGACGAACTCATCCGTCTCGATGCATCCGATGTGATGGCCAACCGCGAGCAGCTGTTCACACCGTGCTGCGAATGCTGGGCCGGAGGCCGAAGCGCCGGGCCGCGATTTGAGTCGCTGAATGGCGACCGCCCTGCTCTTTCAGAGTTGCCCAGGTTGGAAACTTCAGGAAGGGTCGCCGAAAAATCCTGCTTCCGCTGATACGGTGGGTTAAATTCTAAAAAACTATCTTGCGGCCACTATTTTTGTACGTTATATTGTACAAAAATAAGAACTGACATGAGGTGCGAGATGCAAAGGCTAAAAATAAATCAAGATATCAAACCATTATCGGAGATAAGAACCGGCATCGCAAATTTCATAAAGCAGGTCCATGATACAAAAAGACCCCTGATAATTACTCAGCACGGAAGAGGCGTTGCCGTTCTTATCGACGTACATGAGTTTGAAATGATGCAAGAGAAAATTGAACTTTTAACGGATGTACAGATATCCTTAAGCCAGGTCGAAAATGGACAAGGTATAGATCATGAGGATGCAATGGACAAGGTTTTAAAACGAGTCCAAAAATGAACATTGTCTGGTCACCGCTGGCTGTAGACAGGGCCTCAGAAATCGCAGGCTATATTGCCCAAGACAAACCATCGGCAGCAGAAAAATGGATCAAAACAGTATTTTCAAAAGTTGAGCAGCTAAAATCTTCGCCGGAAGTCGGTAGGATTGTTCCTGAAATTGGAAACCGCCAGTTTAGAGAGCTTATTTACGGTAATTACAGAATAATTTATCGTATTGAAGCGAAGCGAATATCTATCCTTACGATCCGGCATGGCAAGCAAATTTTGCCATTGAAAGAAATTAAAAAATGGGCAGTTAGAAGCTGAAAAAAGCGTTTTCAGATCAAAAGTTGTGGGTGCACGCAAGAGTGAAGACCTATGCCGAGGTCTATCCGGCGTTTCATTCCAGGCCATATCTGGCACATCACCCACCGGTGCCATAAGAAGGAGTTTCTTCTGAAGTTTGCCCGCGACCGTCGCCGGTATTTGTGGCGGTTATTTGAGGCCAAGAAGCGCTATGGCCTGTGTGTTCTCAACTTCATGGAAGGCGATCCTTGACCGAATTGCCGGGTTGTTGTAGCTTTGTACTGACAATGTGTCAACGCATAGCGGGAGGTTCGATCAATGATCAAGACCCTGACCAAACACGGAAACAGCCTGGCGCTGGTGATTGAAAAGCCGGTTCTGGAGCTGATCGGCGCGGATGCCGACACCCAATTCGACATTTCCACCGACGGGCAAGTGCTAATCCTTGCCCCTGTGAAGGATCTTGGCCGGAAATCGGTTTTCAGGGCCGCTCTTGACAAGGCGAACGCAAGGTATCCCAAGGCTCTGAAGAAGCTTGCGGAATAGCTTGTGGACCCAACCTTCCTCAGCCTGGCTGAAGTGTTAGAGATCCACAAGGATCAGGTGGCTCGCTACGGAGGCGCTCCCGGTATTCGAGATATGGAGTTGCTCAAGTCCGCCATAGGAATGCCCTCAGCGACCTACGGCGGGCAGTTCCTGCACACGGACATCTACGAAATGGCTGCGGCCTATCTGTTTCATCTGGTGAAGAACCATCCGTTCGTCGATGGCAACAAGCGTGTCGGTGCAGTGGCGGCGCTCGTCTTTCTCGCCTTGAATGGATTTGACTTCGATGCTTCCGAAGATGATTTCGCTGAGATGGTGCTGTCTGTTGCGCGGAGCGAACGAGACAAGACCGACGTAGCAGTATTCATTCGGGGATTCACACGCGCATTGTAATCGAGTCGGGCCTCCGATATAAAATGGATTGAAGTTGTATCGGGAAGGATGCTGAAGAAAGGGTCTTGGCCAATTCAGTCCTTATCCTTGCCCAGCATTTCCTCGGACTCCATCCACATGACGTTGATGATGCCGAAGGCGCAGGCAAGCAGCACGCCTAAAATCCAGGTGAAGTACCACATAGAGCCTCCCGTATCGGTAATGCTTTGTTTCGGTCTAATACACCGAGTGCGTTTCCTCCTGGATCCGCTTCTCGGTCACCTTCCCCCGCAGCACACGGTAGACCCAGCTCGTGTAAAGCAGGACGACCGGCAGGAAGAGCGCCACGGCGACGAACATGATGTTCAGCGTGCGGTGGCTCGAGACGGCGTCGTAGACGGTCAGGCTCGCATTGGGAAACGTGCTCGACGGCATGACGAACGCCGGCCGACGACAACAGCAGCACCAGCAGCCCGCCGCCCACCGCCAGCACCGGCGCCAGCCACATCCAGGGATGGGCCGCATAGGTGGCCATCCACGCGCCGGCAGCCATTTCCACCTTCTTGGCGAGCGGGCTGAAGGAAGTGCCGGGGTCGGGGCTGGTCACGATGCGGAAACCCTCGATCCCGTATGCTTGCCAGATCCCGGCCAGAACAAAGGCCAGAATGAAGACGATGCCGACGATGCGCGCCGCGCGGCGGGCCCGCGCGGCGATCGCGCCCTCGGTGCGCATCTGCAGGTAGACCGCGCCATGCATGACGAGCATCGCCAGGCTCACCACGCCCGTCAGCAGCGCGAAGGGATTGAGCAGGCCGAAGAAGCTGCCGCTGTAAAACGGACGCAGCATGTCGTCGAACGCGAACGGCACCCCCTGCAGCAGGTTTCCGAAGGCCACCCCGAAGACCAGGGCCGGCACGGCGCCGCCCACGAACAGGCCCCAGTCCCAGGCGCTGCGCCAGCGTGGATCGCTGAGCTTGCTGCGGTATTCGAAGCCCACCGGGCGGAAGAACAGCGCAAAGAGCACGAGCAGCAGCGCCCAGTAAAATCCTGAAAAAGCGGCCGCGTAGACCAGCGGCCAAGCCGCGAAGAGCGCTCCGCCGCCGGTGATGAACCAGACCTGGTTGCCCTCCCAGGTGGGGCCGATGCTGTTGATCAGCACCCGGCGTTCGACGTCCGTTTTGGCGACGAACGGCAGCAGCGCCCCCACTCCCAGATCGAAGCCGTCCATGACGGCAAAGCCGATCAGCAGCACCCCCACGAACAGCCACCAGATGATCTTAAGCGTAAAATAGTCGAAAAGGATCGGCATGGAATCTCTCCTTGCGGTCAGGCCGCCTTTTGTTGTTCGAAATAGTAGCGCCCGGTGTGCAGGCTGCTGGGCCCCAGACGTACGAACTTAACCATCAGATAGGCGGCGGCGATCATGAACGCCGTGTAGAGCAGCACGATCGCGGAGATGCTGCCGATCAGGTCCCACGTGGACAGAGTGGATGACGCCAGCAGTGTGGGCAGCACCTCGCCGATGCTCCAGGGCTGGCGGCCGTACTCGGCCACGATCCAGCCCAGCTCGGCCGCGATCCAGGGCGCCGGCATGCTGAAAACG
>JALOPB010000221.1 GCA_025454115.1 Desulfobacterales bacterium
GAGGCGTTCGGGCTGGTCCGGCCGGAAGGATTCCTGGTGGCAGGCCGAGCAGCGCGTGGTCTCCTTGGCCTGGGCGTCCAGGGGCCGGCGGTGATGGCAAAGCGCGCAATCTTTGAGCTGAGCCGCATGCTTGCTGTGCTTGAAGCGCACCGGGCCGTAGAGGTCCTCGGTCTTCTTGATGATCGGGCTGTCCAACAGGAAATAATTGTGGGTGATGTCTTTGATCCCCAGCCCGGTCTCGCGCAGCCGCATCTGCCGGCACAAATCGCACTCCTCCATGACGGCCTCGACGAACGGGGCGAGCTCCTGCGCCCGCTTCTTGGCGGCTTCCTGATCCGGGGCGGTCCAGGGGGTGATGGTTGCCGGCGCCGCCGGGGCGGGTGCGGCGCCCTCAGCGGCAGCGATCGCCTCCGGCGGCGATGGGCCGCCGGCCTGAAATCCGATCAAGCCGCCGATCGCCGCCAGCGCCGTAAGAAGCGCAATGGATAGTGACAACCGCTTGGTCATGCGGACACCTCCTGTCCTGGTCTGTTCAAGACCGGTAAATACGTTACGAGAAAGCGGTAGAGAACACGCCGCCGACGATCAGCGTGGCGGCGATGAACAACCCCCGCCGCGAACGCCGCACCGCAGGCGAGAGCAGCATGATCCAGGGCACGATCACACCGAAGATCATCTCCACCAAGAAGGACACCAAGAAGGAATTGGTCTGGGCCGTTCCGTCCAACAGATAGACATAGGTTTCGCGGATCACCATGTCACCGATTTTCAGGGCCAAGTAGACTCCCAGCAAAAAAATGGTAATGCGCGTGAGCGGCGAGAGCACGTTCATCTCCGAATCCAGCTTTAAGGAGGTGGTGGCGAGCGTGGTTTCGAACACCACCATGGGATAGCCGACGGCGACGGCCGAGGTCAGAAACAACAGCGGCAGAATCGGCGTATACCAGAGCGGGTGAAGCTTGGTCGGCGCAATCAGCATGAGGGAGCCCAGGCTCGACTGGTGCATGCAGGAGAGCACGACCCCGGCGATGATGAAGACCCACATCAGCTTGGAGAGGATCGTGTCGGCCAGGCTGAGCAGAGTCTCCGCCCACGCACATGGCCACTTCGAACAAAACCGAATGAAAGTTCCAGTAGACCATCGGCTTCCAAATGGCCCAGGAGCGGCCGATGTCCACGATCAGTCCGAGAACGACGAACGTGTAGCCCAGCATGGCGGTCAGCAGCGCCGGTCGCGCCACGGGCTCGTAGTAGTGGCGGCCGAGGATGTGCGCCAGAAAGGCGGTAGTGAAGCCGCCGGCGGCGAGCGCCACCCCCGAAGCGACATCGACACCGATCCAAATCCCCCAGGGCCGCGCGGTGCTGAGATTCGACACGTAACCGATGCCGCCGATAAAGCGCGCCAGCACGGCCGCAGCTCCGGCAGCCATCAGAACCGCCAGCACCAGTACGCCGGGGGTCCAGAACTTCGCCCGAATCGGGGCGGCATGAACGCTCATGGTTGTCCTCCTTTTCCACTGGTGTCGCGATCGCCCTTGTTGCGGAAGGCCCACATGATCCCGCCCAGCATGCCGAAGAGCACGATCGGCGACCACATGTAGCTGAACAGGGAGCTCTGGATGGATTCGGCCAGCTGGGTCAGGGGCCGGTGCGGCACGTCGATGAAGCCGACCCGGTCGAACGGGACCCCCGAAAGGTACAGCCAGGATGTGCCGCCGGCTTCGTGCTCACCGTAGATGCGGTTGACGTAACCGGCGGGATTGCTCTGGATTCTGTTTCTGGCGATCTTCAGCAAGCTGCTGCGCCGGCCGAAGGTGATGGCCTCGACCGGACAGATTTCGGCGCAGCCCGGCCGCTTGCCCTCCTTCTCGACCCGCTCGTAACAAAAGGTGCACTTCATCACGCGCGGGGTGATCGGATCGCGGTATTCGTAGGCCGGAATCTCGAAGGGACAGGCCACCATGCAGTAACGGCAACCGATGCACTTGGTCACGTCGTAGTGCACGGCGCCGTTTTCCTTCTTGGTCAGCGCCCCCACGATGCACGCCGAGGCGCAGGCCGGATCCTGGCAGTGCATGCACTGGACCTTCACGAAGGTGGGGATGAGCTGATCGCGCTCGTCGCGGCGGCCCGGATAGTAGCGGTTGATTACCGTGTAGGCGCGTTCATCCGGACGGCGCTTCTTGTCCAGCACGGTCAGGTCGTCGAAGGGTTGCCCAGGCGCCGGCAGACCATTGACTGTCTGGCAGCCCTGCTCGCATTTGCGGCAGCCGATGCAGCGGGTCAGATCGACCAGACACCCCAGCGGGTCCGTCGGCGCTCGCGACTGCCAGGCCTCGGCGGGACGGGTGGAGGCAGCGACGCCCGCTCCGGCGGCAGCCCCCGCTGCCTTGAAAAACCCCCTTCGGTTCAGTTTCATGTGAGTTCTCCCTCTGCTAAGCCCGTTCGTTGGTTGATGACTTCGTAAATAGTCCAACCTCTGCGTTGCGCTCCATCTCGCTGTCGCTGCGGCTTACGGCCAGTAAGCCTCGCGACGCGAGATTCGCGCGCCTTGATCTTGGCCTCTTTACAACGTCATCGATTCGCATGACTTTTTACGAGTTCATCCTGGTTGTCTGTTGAAGGATTAGATTCCGCGCCGGTGCGCTGATCTGTCGCCAAGCGGTGCACATTGAGCTGGTAGCTATCGGATTTGCGGCATTGATCGAATCGGAGATCCGTCCGGCTGTTGATCAGAAGAACAATATTATGGAACACATCGGGATCGGACACCGTGATGGTCAGGTCGTCTCCCGGCTCGAGCCGCGTGAGGGCCTCATTGCATTGGATCACGCTGACCGGCCAGACCATGTCCCTCAGATCGATTTCCATAAGTCCCCGATGACCTTCGCAATAAACTTGCCATTGGCGCAAGCTCCGTATCAATTTTGGTAACATATTGATTTTAAATTAATAAATTAAAATTGAGAAAGCGCAGTAGCTGTTGTATATGTTTAAACAGATTAAACACCTGTCTAAACGATAAAGCGTTCACAAATCCTTTGGATTTTTTCATCGATACACAGGAAGGCAGGACAGAATGAAAGACACCGACTTCAGTCAGCACTGGCACCGGATCATCAACACCATGAACGAAGGGCTCATGCTGGTCGGGCCACAGGGATCCATCCTGATGGTCAACCGCTCTTTCGAGCAGCTCACCGGGTATAGCTCCGAAGAGGTCATCGGGCGCTCCTGCAAGCTGATCGGGTGCGATGCCTGCGAATCGGTCCTCACCTGCAACGAAACGGGATGGTGCAAGCTTTTTCATCCGGATCAGGAGGAGTTGCGCCGCTGCCGATGTTCCATCATCCGCAAGGACGGCAGCCTGCTCCCGGCCCTCAAGAACGCCTGCGTGCTGAGAGACGAATTCGGAAATGTGCTGGGGGCGGTGGAAACCATCACGGACCTGAGCGAAATCGACCGGTTGGACCAGAAGGTCGAAGTGCTCGCGCGCCAGCTGGGCGACTGCGAGCACCTCGGAATCATCGGAGCCTCGCCGCCCATGCAGAAAGTCTTTCAGCTCATTGAACGGGCGGCCCATAGCGATTCGCCCATCATTATTTTCGGCGAGAGCGGAACCGGAAAGGAGCTTGTGGCAAGGGCGATCCACGATCAGGGCCGGAGGAAAACCGGCCCCTACGTGCAGCTCAACTGCGCCGCCTTGAACGCAGACCTGCTGGAAAGTGAGCTGTTCGGGCATATCAAAGGCGCCTTTACCGGCGCCTACCGGCACCGGCTCGGCCGCTTCGAAGCGGCCCACGGCGGTGATCTCTTTTTGGACGAGATCGGCGACATTCCGCTCTCCGTCCAGGTGAAGCTCTTAAGAGTGCTGGAGACCCAGCAGTTCGAACGGGTCGGCGACCACCATCCGATCAACGTGGATGTGCGGATCATCTCGGCGACCAACAAAAACCTGCTGGAGATGATCGCCGAAAAGCAGTTCCGCGAAGATCTCCTCTTCCGCATCAACGTGATTCCCATCTACCTGCCGCCGTTGCGCCAGCGCAAGGAAGACCTTCCCATCCTTGTCAGCAGCTTCATTCAGCGTCTGCAGCGCATCACCGGCAAGGGCATCACCGGGCTGACTTCGAACGCCATGAAGCTTTTCATGGAATATTCCTGGCCGGGAAACGTGCGCGAACTGAAAAGCGTGCTCGAATATGCGTTCGTCATCGCCGAATCCGGCATGGTCGACGTCGAGCATTTGCCCCCTCAATTCGCCCAAGGCGACGCGGGAGCGGCGGGCCGCATGCCCCCGGCTGACGGGTCGACGGAAAAAGCCGAATTGATCGAGGCCCTGCGCCGCACAAACGGGAACCAGACGCAGGCGGCCCGGCTGCTCGGCATCAACCGGGTAACGGTGTGGAACCGTATGCGCAAATACGGCGTTGATCTGAAGAAAGTTCTGCATACCATTGCATCCTGCATGGTTGTTCTTGCCATCCTGCGCTGAAAAATCCGGCTGATCCAACTGTTTTCAAGGGGTTATCAACGCCGTCCGGCGCTGGCACGGCGATTGCTTTCTTACCGCATGGGAGCAGGTTTTCGCCCTTTTCGATCCAGTTCCACCGATCCGGAAACGGACCCTGGTTTAGCTGAACCACCGCTGTCCTCTTCTTCCTTCTCATATCAACGGCGAGCTCCGATCGATTCCAAATTTATCCGGCCGATCCAGCCGGCTTGACCCGAACCACCATCCCAAAGGAGGACGGCATGGAAAAGCATTCGATGCATTATGCAACCCTGCTGAAGGTGACCGAGGCCATATCGATGAGCAAGGATCCTGAGGACGTCGTTGTGACGACGGTGGAAGCCGTGAAAACCGCATTGAAAGCCAAAGGTGCGGCCCTGTTGCTGGTCAATCAAAAGTCACATGAACTGGAGTTGGCCGCCGCCAACGGCCTGAGCCGCGAATACCTTGAAAAAGGACCGCTCAGCGCCGTTAAGTCGATTGCCGAATCGCTCCAGAAGGGGCCGGTAGCCATTTACGACGTCGGCGACGACCCGCGCATTCAGTACCCTCAGGAAGCCCGGAAAGAAGGCATCGCTTCCATTCTGTCGGTGCCGATTGCGATTCACGGCCAGGTGATCGGGTCGCTGCGGGTTTATACCGCCGAACCCTGGGAATTCACCATCGACGATGTCAATCTGGTTCAAGCCGTGGCTCAGATCGCCGGAATGGCAATTGACATGGCCCGGCTCTCCCGGGGCTATAAGCACAGCATCGAAATCCTCAAATCGATGCGGGACCCGAAACAGCGCAAGTCAACGAAACGAACGCCGTACGAGGGAGTCCCGGTGAGCGTTCGAGGAAGCCGGGCGACGACCGGATAGTTGATTCGGCACGGACTGCACCGCTTCCGGATTCAACGAGCGGGAACTTCTTTACACCAACCCAAAGCCGGGTCGATGCTGTCTTGGACGTTGCACCCGTTGGTGCTGAAAGCTGTTTTCAAAGCACAGCTCTTTGTGCCGTCTGGTTCAACGAAAGAGAGGACCGCCATGTATGCGATCATTTTTGACGACCACGACCTGGAAAAACCCTTGAAAAGAATCAGCTCCGTTCATCGGACGCGAGACGCCGCCGAAGTCGAGCTCGGCGAACACAGAAAGACCCACGGGAAAAATGTCGAAGCATGCAATATGCGCGTCGTCTGGGTCGAGAAAAAAATCAAACCCGGGGATTCGGTGACCCCCGCTCAGTTCGAAACCTGGTGTCCGGGAGAACCGGTTCCGGAAGGTGAAACCCACTCGGACGAAGACTGAAACCCTTTACCGCCGCTGGCTGGCATCACGACCGCGTGATGGACGGGCGGCCGGCCGCAGGATCGCGGCCTGAGCCGCCCCTATTTCACAACTCTCAAACGGCACCTCTTGCTGCGCCATTCATCGAATGCTTCCAGGTGAGACAAAAGATCCCGGCACTCCAATCTAAAAAACTTCAAATTGCCGATACTGGAGGGCGACACGCGGTCGCAATAGAAATGAAAAATGCTTCCCTGAGCATGGCAGCCGATCGTTTTCAACAGCCCGGCAAGCCGTTCCGCCGCAGCCGGGTAATCCTCGATATCCAGCGGCTTTGTAATGATATCGGCGGCGAGCTTTTTGATTTCGCGATAAACAGGAAGATGCGCGGCCACCGCTTTGTCTGTGCTCAGCAACGCATTTTCCCAGCGTCCTTCCAGTTCCTCGACCGATAATTTCTCATTCATCTTTACCTGCTGGAAACGTCCGGGTGATCAAGTTGGGCCGGGGGACACGGATTGAAGTGCCTCCGGCCCTATCCTGGCCTCACTTGCCTGTCTCCGGGTGAAACACGTTGACTTCTCTCAAATCCTCACCCAGGTAGGTCCGTTCGTTCGGGCCGAGAACGCCCAACGCAAGGCAAGGTCCACAGGTGAACGACAGGGTACCCGCCGCCGAAATGCTCGCTCAATTCATGGATCTGGGCATGGCAGTTGTGGCAGCCTGCGATGCAGTAGTCCGCTCCGGTGGCCTTGATCTGTTCGTCCTTCAGCTTGCCGAAGGCCAGACGCTGCTCCTTGAAGCCGGACTGCAGGAAACCGCCTCCCCCGCCGCAGCAGTAGTTGTTGGAACGATTCGGCTGCATGTCGATGAAGTTTTCTTCGCCGACCACCGCTTTGACCACATAGCGCAGGTCTTCGGCGATCGGGTCCCCGTAAGCCTTTCGAACGATCTGGCAGGGGTCCTGCACGGTGAACTTGATCTTCAGGTCGCGGTTCCAATCGGAGTTGACCTTGAGCCGGCCCTCGCGGATCCACTTGGCGTAGTATTCATAGATGTTTTTAACCACAAACTTGTGCTCGATGTTGAACTTTTTCAGTCCCTCCAGGACTGAGAAGGTGACGTGCCCTCACTCGGTGTTGAGAAAGACCTTGCACCCCAGTTCGTCCGCCTGCTTGGCGGCCGTAAGGGTTATGTGTTTCCAGGCCTCGCTGTCGCCGAGGAACATGCAGTAGTTCTCCCCGCCCCAGCCCTTGGATCCATACGTCCAGTCAACCCCGGCCAAGTGCAGGATTTTCCACAACGGTACCATTTCATCCGGTTCCGTAACCGGCTCTCTCGAATTTTGATTCAAAATGAATTCGGCACCGACTTTATCAATGGGGGCCTGCATCTCTGCGAATTCCGGCTGGGCTTCCCGGTATTCCTCAAGCACATCCCCCACGACAAATTCGAAATCTTCAGGGGAGGCGCCCATGGCGCTGCAGCTGGCATTGCGGAGCGCCATGTCGCAGGAGCCCAAGATGCCCTTGGGCCGCTTTTCCCGGGGCCAGCTCGCCCGCGCGTTGTAGACCAGCCGCGGGATGTCGATTTTCATGGGGCAGACATAGATGCAGCGCTGGCACTGGGTGCACATCCACACCCAATTGGAACTCAGGATCTCCTCGTCCATGCCGAGTGCGGCCATGCGCAGGAACTTCCGCGGGTCCATGCCCTCCAGCCCCGTCGCCGGACAGCCCGAGGAGCAGGCCCCGCAGGTGAGGCATAGGTTCAAGTTGCCGCCGTCCGGCAGAAGCTCTTTGACTTTTTCCATAAAGGTTGATCGCTTCTTGCCGCCCAGTCGAATCACATTTTCATCCATACGTGCGTCCTCCTTTTAATTTTGCGGGTGATCTTGAACCGGCGATAATAACTGCTTTGGCAGGCATGGCCGTTGGGCCTCCCGGATTTGCTGAAATATGACCCCCTGGCAGACGCGACGCAAGGCCTGTTCGGCGGTTCGTTATCCCTCATCCCCCAGGCTCATTTTGAGCCTGCACAGGTTTGACGTATGCGCGGCATCAGGCCGTCTCCAGCGCCCGCCGCGACGCCATATCCATCATGACACGCGCCCGCGCCCGGTCGATGCCGAGCGCCTTGCGCTTTTTGTCGATGTGGGCGATCATTTTCCGGGCGTGCAGCACGGGATCGACTTCCAAATCCCACATGCCTCCATACAGCTTCTCGAACTCCTCGAAGAGATACTTCTGAAAAACCGGGGCGCCCGACACCGGAAGCGTCACGCCGAAAACCGTATAGACCCCCGAGGCGACGAAGTAGTGGCCGATGCTGATGGCCTTCTCGCTCATCCATTCCGGCGCGCTGCCCGCCGCCGGCGCCCAGACCGCCGGCCTTGACCACCTCAACCGCCGCCAGCAGGATGCGGCTGTTGTCCACGCAGGACCCCATGTGCAGCACCGGCGGAATCCCAACGGTCTCGCAGACCTCGGCCAATCCCGGGCCGCAGAACACCTTGGCCGATTCGGGCGTCAGCAGCCCCTCCATGGCGCAGGCGATGGCGTTGCAGCCGGTGGTCAGGACGATGACGTCGTTCTTGATCAGCTCCTTCACCACCTGGATGTGGCTATCGTTGTGCCGCGTCCGCACGTTGTTGCAGCCGACGACCCCGCCGATGCCCCGAATGCGCCCGTTGATGATGTTGTCGTTCAGCGGATGGTAGGACCCGCGGAAGCTCCCGCCGAGATGGTATTCGATGGACTCCACGCCGAACCCCGCCACCATCGGCGCTTTCTGGCGCGGAATCATGACCTCGGCCTTGCGGTTTTTAAAATTGTCGATCGCCAGCTTGACGATCTGCTTGGCGTCATCGATCGCGTAATGCTCGTCGAACTCGATGTGGATGACGTTGTCCTGCTCCATCCGGGCGATCGGATGGGTGGTGATCAGCTTGGTGTGGAAGCATTTGGCCACGTTGGCCAGGTTCTGGAAGATGCACTGGATGTCGACCACCATGGCGTCGCAGGCGCCGGTGATGATCGCCAGTTCCTGCTGCAGAAAGGTTCCGCACAGCGGCACCCCGTGCCGCTGCAGGATCTCGTTGGCCGTGCAGCAGATCCCGGAGAGCTGGATGCCCTTGGCTCCCTTCGAACGGGCGTAATCCTGCATCTCCCTGGTGGCCGTGGCGGCGACGATCATCTCCGAGAGCACCGGCTCGTGGCCGTGGATGACGATGTTGACCATGTCCGCTTTCAGCACGCCCAGGTTCGCCTCCGAGGTCAGCGGTGTGGGCGTGCCGAAAAGGATGTCCTGCAGCTCGGTCGCCAGCATGGACCCTCCCCAGCCGTCGGCGATGGCGGCCCGCGTACCCTGCTTCATCAGGTTG
>JALOPB010000471.1 GCA_025454115.1 Desulfobacterales bacterium
CATCCCGCTGGCATTCTGGCTGACGGACGAAACGTTTGCGGTGACGGTGCATCGGTTTCAACAAGAGGATGACTCTGCCGAAAAGCACTGGTATCAGCTCGGCTCGTCGCTCGCCATGTATTTGAACTGGCAGTTCTGGTGCTGGAGCGGATTGATGCTGGGGAAAAAGATCCCCGATGCGTCCGAATGGGGGCTGGATGTGGCCATGCCGATCACTTTCATCGGCATGCTCATCCCGTTCGTCAAAACCATTCCCATGGCGGTCTGTGTTTTAACGGCCGGGGCGGCGGCGCTGCTGACCTTGACCCTGCCCTACAAGCTGGGGATTGTGGCTTCCGCGTTCGGGGGAATCGCTGCGGGGCTCATGACCGAACGAAACCTGAAAAAAGCGAAAGGAGTGCTCTCGCAATGGCGTTGAGCGAATGGGTGCTGATCGCCGGAATGATGGCCGTAACCTTCGGCATCCGCTATTTTCTGTTCGCGCTGGCGGACCGGATTCGAATGGCTCCCTGGATCGAGGCCTCGCTTAAGTTCATTCCACCGGCCGTTCTGACCGCCATCATTCTTCCCGCCGTTTTACTGCCGAAAGGGAATTGGAACCTGTCGCTTTCCAACCCCTATCTGGTTTCTGCGCTCGTAACCACAGCTGCCGGGATCCGCACCCGTAATTTATTGACGACCATCGCCATTGGCCTGGGCGCCTTCTTCGTGCATCGCTTGTTTCTTTAAGCCCCTTCCAAGTAGCGACGAATGGCATTGAACTGGCTGTCTCCATCCAGTTCCGCTTCTGCCAACACCTGGTCGGCCTGGCCGCTGCCTAAAAAATGCCCTTTGCGGAAGGGATGCAGGGTCGTCAACCGGCCCCGGCCGGAACAGACCCAACGTTCCATGGTCGGGAGCGTGAATCCGGTGATCCCCATCGCCTCCTGTGCGGCGGCTTCCGGGTAAATCCGTTCCCGCTCCTCGACCGGCAGGAGATCGAAAAGCTCCGCGCTGGCGACATAGAATACGTCCAGATCGATTCCCTTCGCTTTAAGAAGCGGAAGCGTTTGCTCGATAAACGCGTAGCCGACGTCACTGCCTTGAAGCACCAGCGTGCCGTCGCGTTTTCCTTCCGCCCGGCGCAGCCGATACACCCCTGTCGCGGCGGCGGTGGCCGGCGCCAGGCCCAACGCCGTTTCCCTGCAACAGCTGCAGGGCCTGCGGATCGGCATGCGTGGGTCCATCTTCGCCGGTCTTGACACCTGCATGGGCGCACACCAGGACGAAGGGCCGGTAGCGCTGCTGAAAGACAGCCTGTCTAGCCTGATTGCCGATGGCGTGCAGGCGGGCGGCAACATGACCGAGACCGGCTATGAAGGCTCCATAGGAGGATCCAACCCCCAGATGGCGCCCGTAAGTTGAAAGACCGGCCAGGATGCCGCTCATGGCATCCTCGCAGATTCCCCCGGTGACCAGCATCCGCGAATTCGGATTCGAGGCGGCGTTGTACCAGCCCTGCGGAAAACCCTGCCCGATGGTGTTGACGCTGGTGGAACCGTACAAATCGGCGGATGCCGTCAGCACGGCGCCCTGGCTGGCACGATTATAATACTGAAGGACTCGCCCCAGCTCGCCCCTCAGCGTGGCCGGCTGACCGGGTGTCAAGACGAGATCGGGAGGAATTCGGCCCTCGGTCTTTGCCGCCAGATCGAAAAGAGCCTGAATGGCGGGGGCCTCCGGACGAGGCTTGCGGGCCCGGCCGTCCAGGCGCCGGCGCGCTTCACGTACCCGGAACGCCAGCGCGGCCACCAGCGAATGATTTTTTTCGAGCGCTCCGCGCATGACCGTCAGGGCTTCCCAAAAGCAGTCTTCGAGAACGTCCGCTGAACGACCGGCCCGGCAACGTTGATTGGCGATTTCGCAGCGCGGGAGGGTCGTTCCGGTCGGTGTCAAAAAGGGCTCGACCGCCTTGAAAAACCCGTCGGCACACAGGCTGTGACCGGCACCATGCGATGCCCGACCCTCCATGCCATACTGCCACCCCTTCTGCGTGCGATAGATGACGGCCGTCGGTTGCTCGTTCGGCATGGCCACGGCCATTCGTTGAGCGGCAAGGATCTGTTTGAAATCCATTCCATCCTGGACCAGGATGGCGTTCCAGTCGTGCAGCAGGGCGAACTCGACCGGGTTCCACTGGACGTAATCGCCTGGGGAATCCCCGTCTCGGCAAACCCGGTTGGAGTCGATGGAGGCCTGGTTCCAGTCCACGTGCAGGATCGCATTCTTTAAGCAGGCCGTTCCGGCGGCTGCCATGGCTTCGCCGACCCGTCCGGGCGTCATCCCCCCTTCCCCTTCGACGATGTGGACGCGTGCCGCGCTGCTGCCGTAATAATCCATGGCACCGAAAGCCAGGCCGAGCGATGCCGCCATACCGACCCCTGACGCTCCCGTGGCCAGGCGCAGAAACGGGGTGGCCGGGGTCGGATGGCCGTCGAGCGGCTTGGTCCTTTCAGGAAGAGCGGCGTCTTCGTCAGGGGGTTGCGACGAAAACCAAGCAAGTCCTCCAATCGAAGCTGGTATTTTTCATCTTTGGGCAAGAGTTCGGGTGCCCCGATGCGGATCACTTCATTGCGTAGCGCCCACATGGCGTAAAGGCCGAGGGTTTTATGCCCGGCTGCATAAGATAAGATGTCGGCTTCCTCTCGGTCGGGGTCAGACATGTCATAGTCCAACGTATCGAAGACGATCCCGGCTACCATGCGTCCCGATGAGATCGAGCCGCCGGGATGCCCGGACATCGGGACATAATTATAAAGCATGGCGCACAAGGAACGGTACATCAAATCGAGTTGTTCAAAATGCGCCAGGTCGTCTGCGGGAAGCTGCGGTTTCTGATTCTCCTGTGCGATATCGACGTAAACGCCGCGTCGGGGGCCCAGCTGAAAACCCATACCCGTCTCCTTTCCGGTTGGCGCTCCGGCGCCTCTTATTTCTATTTTCCAGGGTTCAATTCGACCAATGGATTGTTTTTTCCTGATTCTACCCGGCCTCTTGCGATTACACAAGCCGTCTGTTGAGGAAAACCGGACGTCGCCATCCGATGACTTATCAACCACATCGTCGATAAAAAAGACTTACATGTTTCTTGAGAATTAGCTATACGATTCCGAGAATGGTTGAAATCCTGAAGCTCACGCTGATCATCGCCGTCATCATTGTGATGATTCGACTCAAGGTGCCCCTGAGCATCACCCTGACGGCCAGCGCCCTCATCCTCGGGCTTCTGTTCCGGCTTCCCCTGGCTAAGCTTGGCGCCGGGGTACTGGACACGTTCCTGAATCTGGAAAACCTGAAACTGGTGCTTGCACTGCAGCTGGTGCTGCTTTTCAGCGCCGTGCTCAAAGAAAACGGCGCCATGCAGCGGGCGATCAGCGCCCTGAGCGGAGTGGTGCGAGATGCGCGCTTCTGCGTAGCCGTCATTCCTGCCATTGTCG
>JALOPB010000222.1 GCA_025454115.1 Desulfobacterales bacterium
AATGCCGGTAGCGCGGCAGGCTCAGGCCTTCAGGCCGGCATACTTCAGGACGCGCTGAACGTACTGACGGGTCTCGCTGTACGGAACATCGCCGTTGAATTGCTCGACGGCGCCGGGGCCGGCGTTGTAAGCTGCCAGCGCGCGTTTCAAATCCCCCCCGAATCGATCCAACATCTGCCGCAGATAGCGGGCGCCTCCATCGATGTTCTGCTGGATGTCAAAGGGGTTGCTCACACCGAGCTCCCGGGCGGTCTCCGGCATGAGCTGCATCAAACCCTTGGCCCCCGCCGATGACACGGCATCTGCCTGGAAATTGGACTCGGCGCGGATGACGCCGCGAATCAGCTCCGGCGAGAGATTGTACTTGGCGGCGGCCTGCTGAACCGACTTCTCAACGGGATGGCCGGAGTTGCTTTCGGAGCGGAAATCCTGCAGCGTGCTGCGCGCCAACCGGCTTCCGCTTTTAATCTGCTGTCTCTTGATGGACTGATCGGATTCCGGCAATCCGGCCCGTTTGACCGTTTTTATCTCCTCTCCGGTTTCGGTCGAACGTGGGCCGGCCGCGGCGGTGTTGGCGACCGGGGTCATGCGCGGCACACGCGCCGTCTGGGTTTTCAGCACCGGGTTTTTGAAATACTCCGAGATCTTCATACCCGCCGCGGCATCCACGGACGCCTTGGAGGTTTGGTCCTTCAACGCCTGCTGAAATGAAGCCAGCCCCTTGCGAGCCGTTCCGGCCACCCGCGAGCCCGCCGCTGCGGCAAAGCGCGGTTCCAAATAGTCGCGAACCGTCAAGGATTTTTCAACCGCCATTGTTGCTCCGACTGGTCAGTGAATTCATGAGACGCTGGGCGAGTGTGCCGAGCGGCTTATGGCATGCTTCAAACTCACATCGGCTTACCCGCCGGAGCAACAAGCGAAGCAATTCTCATTCCAGCCGTTCTAACTAAACCAGAGATGCCGTTCTCGAAAGAAATAATTATTATAAATTACATAAGGTTGACGACTTCTTGACGTCTGGGGGCGAATGCCGGCGCCGGATTTAAATAAATGCCTTGAGCGGCAGAATTTACCGGCAAGGTTCAATTTTTTGGCTGTTTGCACAATCCGCCGGGATATACTATTTGAATCGAGCGGTTGTCCTTTCAAGTAAGCTATGTCTTTTTTTGTGGGAGCGGCTTTCCAGCCGCGATGATCGAGGCTGAAAGCCTCTCCCACAAATAAAAAAACGTCTTGCTGATAAAGTGGCTGCGCGCCATGGCTTGATTTAAATGGAGCGCCAGGACGAGGGAAGCACGGCCCGGCGACCCCAAAAGACAGATTTCATTGCGGAGGTCCGGTTGAAAGAGGAAACGCACGACTCAGCCCGGCTGCGGCAGGATGCGCTGAACATATTTCATTCCGCTCTGGCGGCCGTCGATCCCGAGGAAGCCATACGCCGCCACCTGCGGCTTGAAGCAGGCATCTTGTCGGTCGGCGACCGGTGTTATGAGCTGAGCGCCTGCGAACGCATTCTGGTAGTCGGAGCCGGCAAAGCCGTCGCACCCATGGCTAAGGCCCTGGAAGATCTGCTGGGCGATCGCATCACCGCCGGAATCCTGGTGGTCAAGGACGGTCATGGGCTGCCGCTCAAAAAAATCCGCATACAGGAAGCCGGGCATCCGGTGCCCGACGAACGTGGCGTCGCGGGTACTCTGGAAATTCTGAAACTGTTGGAAAGTGCCGGGAAGCGCGACCTGGTCATCTGCTTGATTTCCGGAGGCGGTTCGGCCCTGCTGATAGCCCCCTCGGAGGGAATCCGCCTCGCGGACAAACAGGCCGCCACCAAGAATCTCCTGGCTTGCGGCGCCACCATCCACGAGATCAACACGATCCGCAAACATCTTTCGCGCGCCAAGGGCGGACAGCTGGCGCGGGCGGCCCATCCGGCTGCGGTGCTGAGCCTCATCCTCTCCGACGTCGTGGGCGATGATCTTGATGTCATCGGATCCGGGCCCACCGTTCCCGACCGCAGCGTTTTTCAAGATGCCATCGAGATCCTGCAGCGTTACGAAATTTGGGACCGAACGCCGGGTTCGGTACGCGATCGTTTGTCGCAGGGGGCCGGGGGGATTATAGCGGAAACCCCCAAGCCGGGCGATCCGGCCTTTCAATGCTGTGCGCAGGTTCTGGTCGGCTCCTGCCTGAGGGCACTTGACGCCGCCGCACAAACCGCCGCAGGCTTGGGTTATTCCCCCCTCATCCTTTCCTCCAAGGTGGAGGGCGAGGCCCGCGAAGTGGCCAAGGCATTCGCCGCCATCGGCAAGGAGATCCTGAGCTCCCACCACCCCCTTAAGCCCCCGGCCTGCCTCCTGATGGGCGGCGAAACAACGGTGACGCTGCAGGGCGAAGGCCGCGGCGGCCGCAACCAGGAATTCGTTTTGGGGGGGGCGATCGCTCTCGATGGAACGGAGCGCATCGTTTTCCTGGCCGGCGGCACCGACGGCACCGACGGCCCCACCGATGCAGCCGGTGCGATAGGGGACGGGCTCACGATCGCCCGGGCAAAGGCGCTGGGCATGAACCCGTTCGCCTTTCTAAAGCGCAGCGATTCATACCATTTCTTCAAACCCCTCAACGACCTCATCCTAACCGGACCCACCCGAACCAACGTGATGGATGTTTACATGATACTGGTCGGGGCATGAGATGCAGGGGATTCAAGGGGTCGAGGGGTCGCAGAATAAGGGTTCAGCGTTCGATGTTCAGGTGAGAAAGGGGAAGATAATGATCGGGCGCATGGCGCTGGGAGGGTTGCTGTCGATCGTGCTTCTCAGCGGATGTGCGATCGTTCCGCGCGGCGACTGGCCGCGGGGCATAGCGGGGATTCCGCCTCGAAGTGAGATCGCGTCGGTCCCTTTTTATCCTCAAGACGAATACCAGTGCGGACCGGCGGCGCTGGCCATGGCGCTCGCCTGGAGCGGCCTGGAGGTCCAGCCGGCAGACCTGACCGAAAAGGTCTACACGGCTTCGCTTCAAGGCAGCCTGCAGCCGGCCATGATCGCCGGTGCGCGACGCTCCGGCCGCCTGGCTTACGTAATTTCCGGTACCGACGCTCTGATCCATGAGATCGCCGCGGGCCACCCCGTCATCGTCCTGCAGAATCTCGGCCTTTCGTGGGCGCCGCTCTGGCATTATGCGGTGGCGATCGGTTACGACATCCCGGCCGATGAGATCATCCTGCACACCGGCCGCAAGGCGCAGGATCGAACCTCAATGGGCCTCTTTCAGAACACATGGACCCGCGCGGCGAGCTGGGGTCTTCTGGTCTTGAAGCCCGGCGACTTGCCGGCCACGGCCAAAGAAGCCGACATCGTGGAGGCGGCGCTCGGACTGGAGAAGGCCCGCCAGCCCGCGGCAGCTGTTCAAAGCTACCACGCCGTGCTTTCGCGCTGGCCGCAAAATCTGCCGGCCATGATGGGCCTGGGCAACAGCTATTATGCGCTGGGAGACCTCAATAGTTCCGAGAGGGCCTTCCGCCGGGCGGCCGAAACCCACCCGGACAACGGAGCGGCCTACAACAACCTCGCTCACGTGCTTCTATCGCTCGGCCGCCGCGAAGAAGCCCTTGCCGCCGCCCGGCACGCGGTTTCCCTGGGCGGACCGCACCGGAGCCTCTTCATTAAAACCCTCGAGGAAATCGAGGCCGCTGCGCCTTAGTCCGGCCGATTCATATCATTCCGACGCTATTACTCCGGCAAGTAAACAGGTTCAACTTGAGCTGAGGTTCGGCGGGGCGGGTTTTCGGCCGCAGCGCGCCGCAACTATCCGTTCAACGAACCAGCGACCGGCAGCAAGCCCGCTTCATATGGTTCCGGACAGCCCCGGAGGACCGATGCCCACGCAGCCGCCAGCCGTCTCTGCCTGCGCGCGGTTCCTCTAGACGGGTTCGTTCGCCGGACGGTTGCGGCGCTCAAAAAACGGCTATATTCTTTCCGCAACAAATCCGGTTCGAATCCAGGGGTTGCCGATACCATGCACGCCACTCACCCGGCTGCGCCGAGCGTATTCGACGAAAACTCGGCCTTGCGGACCATTTTCGAGGGCACCGCCGCTGTCACCGGCGGGCGCTTTTTCGATGCCCTCGTGGTCAATCTGGCCAAGGTCCTGAACACCCACAGCGCCTGGGTTACGGAATACCTTGAAGACGCCCGCCAGCTGCGTGCGCTGGCCTACTGGTCCGGAGGCCGCCTGAGCCGGGATTTTCTGATCGACATTGCCGGGACCCCCTGCGAGGCCGTCATCCGGCAATCCGGCCTGGTGCATTACCCCGATCAGGTGATTCGTCTGTATCCCGAAAACGCCGATCTGAAATCCATCCATGCCGCCAGCTATCTGGGGGCGCCGCTTCTCGATCGCGACGGCCGCGTGATCGGCAACCTGGCCGTATTGGATACGCGCCCAATGCCGGAAGACCCCCGTGCCCGAACGATCTTCCAGATCTTCGCAGCCCGGGCGTCGGCCGAACTCCAGCGGATCCAGGCCGAGAGCCTGCGCCGCGAAACCGAAGAAAAATACCGGCGCATCATCCAGACGACCGATGAGGGTTTTATCCTGATGAACCGGGAGTTCATCGTGACCGATACCAATCAGGCGTTCTGCCGGATGGTCGGCTGCAGCCGGGAGGAAATCATCGGCCGGACCCCGCTGCGTTTCGTCGATGAGGATTACCGTCAATTCTTGATGATGAACCGTGACGACCTCTTTGCCGGCGACTTGACCGAGCTCGAGGGAACGGTCACGACGCTCGACCATCGCCGGATCCCGGTGCTCATCCACGGCAACCGTCTGCGAAACGATCGCGGCGAAGGCGTCGGAACCATTCTCTTTTTGACCGACCTCACCCAGCAGAAACGGTCGCTTGCACTGGCCGCCGAGGTTCAACGGGAGCTTCTCCCACAGGAAATGCCCCAGATCGAGGGATTGGACGTAGCCGGTCGCACATTGAGCTGCGATGAAATCGGCGGGGATTACTTCGATTTCTTGGTCGACCGGCAGCAGTGCCCGCAGGACGCATTCAACATGGTCGTCGGCGATGTGACCGGCCATGGCGTGGACGCGGCGTTGTTGATGGCCACCGCGCGCGCCTTCCTGCGCATGCGTGCCTCCCAGTGCGGCGATATCGCGCAGATCGTAACGGAAATGAACCGCCACCTCGCGCGCGATGTAACGGACAGCGGCCGGTTCATGACCCTGTCTTTCATCCGTTTCGACCGGTCCGACCGATCTCTGCACTGGGTGCGGGCCGGCCACCCGCCGGCCCTGCTCTACGATCCGTCGACCGGCCGGTTCAGGCAACTCATCGGCCGGGGATTGTCGTTGGGAGTGGACGACCAGTACCGTTACGAGGAGTACGTTGACACCGCCCTATCCGACGGACACATCATCGCCATCGGCACCGACGGGATATGGGAAGCATCCGACCGGCAGCGCAACCATTACGGCCTCGAACGGTTCTGCGAGGTCATTCGCCAAAATGCCG
>JALOPB010000223.1 GCA_025454115.1 Desulfobacterales bacterium
GACAAACGCCGCAAGGCATACGCCTTGCTCGCCCGGGAAGATCCGCATGATGTTCCGTTTAGGTTTCTGTCTGGCAGCTGGTCTGGCCTTGCTTGCCGCCTGCTCCACCCCGCAGACCAACCGCTCATCCTCGGCGGCTACGGCTCCTCCCGCATTGGCCGAAGGGGTCCAGGCAGCGCCCTCGAGTTCGAGTCAGGCACCGGCACCGGCGATGGGGGTTCTTGCCGCCAGCCCGGGCGCCAGCACCGTTCCGCCCAAACCGGCTCCGGCCCTGAAAACCTTGTCGCCCGCGACGGCATCGAGCAAGACCTCGACCGCGCCTTTAGACGAAAACGGCGAGGAGTGTGTCATCGACGATGACGAGGATGATACCCCTGGGCAGCCTCCTCAGGGAAAGGCAATATCCATCAACCGTGCGTTGGCTCTCTGCCGGGCCGCACAAACCTATTGGAAACGCGGCGAAATCGACCTGGCCATCGACGCCCTGGATCAGGCCTACGGCCTGGTTTTGAGCGTGGATCCCGGGAATGATACCGAGCTGTTGCAGGAGATGGAGGATCTGCGGATCACCATTTCCAGACGAATCCTTGAAATCTATTCATCCCGCCATGTGCTGGTCAACGGGAAGCGCAACGAAATCCCGATCACCATCAACCGACACGTGCAGGATGAAATCGATTCTTTCACGGCCGGTCGCGAACGGGATTTTTTTCTGGAGGCCTACCGCCGCTCGGGGCGCTACCGCGCCAAAATTGAAGCGGCGCTGGTCGAGGCCGGCCTGCCGGCCGAACTGGCATGGTTGCCGCTCATCGAAAGCGGGTTCAAGGTGACCGCGCTTTCTCCTGCGCGGGCATTGGGTCTGTGGCAGTTCATTCCCTCCACCGGCTATCGTTACGGGCTGAACCGCGACACGTACATCGACGAGCGACTCGACCCGGACAAGGCCACGCGCGGCGCCATCGAGTATTTGAAAGAGCTGCACGGCATGTTCGGCGACTGGACCACGGTGCTGGCGGCATACAATTGCGGCGAAAATCGGGTGCTGCGGACTATTCAGAGCCAGAACATCAACTACCTCGACAACTTTTGGGACTTGTACGAGCGTCTGCCGCGAGAAACGGCGCGTTACGTGCCTCGGTTCCTGGCCACGCTGCATATCGTCCAATCACTCGAGAAATACGGCCTTCAGGACGTGGTCGTCGATCTGCCTCGGGAGAGCGAAATCCTCACCATCCCGCGACAGGCATCTCTTTCCGCCATTGCCCGCACCACCGGAATCGACGAGGAACTGCTGCGCCTGCTCAATGCGGAGCTGCGGCAGGGGGTGCTTCCGGAGGGCGGCTATGACCTGCGCGTGCCGTCCGGCGAGAAGAGCCAGGCGCTGGCGAAGCTGGACGATATTCCGTCCTACCAGCCCCGCAGCCCGCAGCGAGCGGTCGTGGTCCGCCACAAGGTGCGCAAGGGCGAAACGCTTCAGACCATCTCCAAGAAATACGGCACCGATGCGAAAAGCATCCTGCTGGCGAACAATTTTCGCCATCCGAGCGCGCTGACCGTCGGAACGACCCTCCGGGTCCCCGTCGAATGCGCGCCGGAACGATCACCGGCGCAACCGGAGCCGAAGGTTCCGGCCGCCCGTCATGAAACGATCGAGCATGTGGTTCGTCACGGAGACTCGCTTTACAATCTGGCGAAGCGCTATGGCACCTCCACCGAGGAAATCCAGCGCCTGAACCGGGTAACCGCCTCCAGCCTGGCCATCGGGCAGGTCCTCAAGATCGTGCCTTCCGCCACTCCCGCAAAAAACGAACCGCCGAAGGCCAAACCACCGGTTTATGTAGTCCGCAACGGCGATACGCTCAACGCCATCGCCAAGCGGCATCGTATGGCGCTGGAGCGGTTGCTGGCCCTCAACCAACTGAACGCCAACGCCAAGCTGCAGCCCGGCCAAAAACTCATCGTCGAGAACTAAAGCCTGCGGTAGACGATGTTGAGCCGCTTGGCCTCCTCCGGCCGGAAGCAGCCCTTGACGTCAAAAAACAACGGCGGGTCGGAACGGCAAAGCCTCGCCAGCCTGGAGATCCCCAGCTGCAAATAGGCGTTGTGCTGAACCGCAAGAATGACCGCATCCACCCCGGATGCGGCTTCCAGAGGCGCCAGCTCGATTCCGTAATGGGCCCGCGCCTCTTCCGGGTCCGCCAAGGCATCGCTGACCACCACGTCGGTGCCGAAATCCTTCAACTCCCGGACGATGTCCACCACCTTGGTGTTGCGCAGGTCCGGCACGTCTTCTTTAAATGTGATTCCCAGTATGGCGATTCGCGCCCCCAGCACCGGTTTACCGGCTGCGATCATCATTTTGACGGTTCGCTCGGCTACGTATTTCCCCATACCGTCGTTGATGCGCCGCCCGGCCAGGATGATCTCCGGGTGGTATCCCAGGGACTCGGCCTTTGCGGTAAGATAGTATGGATCCACTCCGATGCAGTGCCCTCCCACCAGCCCCGGCCGAAACGGCAGGAAGTTCCATTTGGTACCGGCAGCCTGCAGGACCTCCAGCGTGTCGATGCCGAGGCGCTCAAAAATCATGGATAGCTCGTTCATCAGGGCGATGTTGAGATCCCGTTGGGTATTTTCGATCACCTTGGCAGCCTCGGCCACCTTGATCGAAGAGGCGCGGTGAATTCCGGCCGATACGATCTTCCCGTAGAGCCGAGCCAGCAGTTCGCATGTGTCGGCGTCCGAGCCGGACACCACTTTCACCACCTGGTCCAGGGTATGGACCTTATCGCCGGGGTTGATGCGTTCGGGCGAATAGCCCACGGTGAAGTCTTTTCCAAAACGGAGCCCAGATTCGCGCTCCAGAAGCGGGACGCACACCTCTTCCGTAACACCGGGGTAAACCGTGGATTCAAACACGACACAGCTGCCCTTGGGCATATGTTTGCCCACCGTAGCCGAAGCGCTCTCCACCGGCGTCAGGTCTGGAATACGGTAGGAGTCGATGGGGGTGGGCACGGCCACAATGATCACCCGACAGTCCGCGAGGTCACGGGAATTGTCGCTGAAATGAACCCGTACCGCACGCAGCGTATCGCCAGAAACCTCGAGAGTGCGATCGACCCCCGCTTTAAGGTCTTCGATGCGCGCCCGTTTTTGATCGTAGCCGATCACCTCGAAGTGCTCCGCCAACCGGACCAGCAGCGGGAGCCCCACGTACCCCAGACCCACCACCGCGACTTTTTCCCGTCTCTCCAACAACGCCTCAAACCGAATCATACCCGGATCTCCCCATTCTTCATCCGCCGCGGCCTCCCGAATCCTGACTCGGGCCGTCAAAGCCTCACCATTGTTAATTCAAGGAACATCGTCTATAGAAGCTTTAAGTATATCACAATAATTCGTTAAACACCTATCGCAACTCATGGTCGCCGAAGACCGCCCCGCCATTCGTCAAACCCACTGGTGCGTCATCACCGGGGCGCCCTGTTCCGGAAAAACGTCCGTAATCACAGAGCTCTCCCGACGCGGATTTCGGGTGGTACCCGAGGCGGCGCGCGCCGTCATCGATGCTGAATTGATAAAGGGACGGAGTCTGAGCGAGATCAAGGCCGACCCCCGCCGCTTCGAAGGCCGGATTTTCCAAGCGAAACTGCAGATGGAAGCCAGTCTGCCTGCGGGCGACGCTCTGTTTCTCGACCGCGCCCTGCCGGACAGTATCGCCTATTATGTCCTGGAGGGCCTCGACCCGTCGGAACCACGACGGCAAAGCCTTCGGGTTCGATACGAGCAGGTATTTCTCTTTGAACGGCTTGAATTCATGAGGGATCGGGTACGCTCGGAAAATGCGCAAGCGGCGGATCGAATCGAACGCTTGATCGAAGCGGCATACAGCGGCCTGGGCTACGCCATCGTCCGGGTTCCCGTCATGCCGATCCCCGACCGGATCGAATACGTTTTAAGTCGTTTCTTACCCCATCACTTAGGATAGAAGCGCCTGCACTTCCGAGTCGGTCAAATACCGCCACTTGCCTTCCGGAAGGCGGCCCAGCCGGATATGGGCCACCCGGATGCGCTGAAGTTTAACGACCTCGTTGCCGAGCCGGCTCACCATGCGCCGAATCTGGCGGTTGCGGCCCTCTTTGAGCACGATCCGGAAACGCCGCTCATCGATTCGATGCACCGACGCCGGCCGGGTCAGGGTGTTTAGGATGGGCATTCCCTCCGCCATGCGCCGCAGCGCGCCATCTGAAATAGGACGCTCCACGACGACGTCGTATTCTTTTTCATGGTCGAAGGAGGGGTGTGAGAGTTTCAGGTGCAGCCGTCCATCGTTGGTCAGCAGCAAAAGGCCGGTAGACTCCTTATCCAATCTCCCCACCGGGTAAACCCGCTCCGGCACATTCACCAGTTCGAGCACTATTTTTTTTCCGGCATGCCGACAGCTGCAGACATAACCCAGGGGCTTATTCAGGGCGATATAAATCAGCCGTTGCGTCGGACGGACGGCCTGTCCGTCCACCGATACCCGGTCGGTCCGAGGATCGGTTTTGGCTCCCAGCTCGACCACAACCTGGCCGTTAAGCCGCACCCGCCCCTGCCGGATGAGGTCCTCGGCCTTGCGGCGCGAACACACGCCCGCCGCGGACAGAAATTTTTGAAGACGCATGAGAGTCATGGATCTTGTCGCAAAATACCACGAAGACATCGGATTTAGCTGGATTGGCCCTCGACGAGGGTCGAACCCATAACGGGTAAGGCCGAAACCCCACTCAGGATGCGACGCCTGCAACCCACGACCCATTCAAGTGCTTGAAAAAAGAATGACCCAGACTAGCTGCGGTAGTCGGCGTTGATTTTCACGTAGTCGATGGACAAGTCACAGGTGTAAACCACCGCCCGACCCGGTCCGAGATGCAAGTCGACCGTGATGCTGAACTCCTCTGTTTTCAGCACACCGGTGGCCGCGGCCTCGACGTCCTTGCCGCAGCCGATCCCCTTGGACACCATCTGAACCGGCCCGATGAAGATATCCACCCGGCCCGGATCGAGTGCGGCTCCGGAACGGCCGGCGGCGGCCAATATCCGGCCCCAGTTGGCATCTTCGCCGAACAGGGCGGTCTTGACCAGGGGCGAATGCGCGATCGTATCGGCGAGGGCGCGTGCCTCGGAATCGGCCGCCGCCCCGAGGACACGGATTTCCACCAGTTTGTTTGAACCCTCGGCATCCTTTACCACCCACTTGGCCAGGGCGAGCATGGCATCGTCCAACATCGCTTGAAACGCATCGCGCGCGGCCGCGTGTTCCAGGCGAACCCCCGAATACCCGCTGGCCAGAAGCAGGATCGTGTCGTTCGTGCTCGTATCGCCGTCCACGGTGATCCGGTTGAAGGAGCGCTCCGCGCCGACCGCTAACATGTCCTTCAGCTGCTCCGCCGGCACCCGGACATCCGTCATGAGAAAACAAAGCATGGTGGCCACGTCCGGCCGGATCAT
>JALOPB010000224.1 GCA_025454115.1 Desulfobacterales bacterium
CTTATTTCAGGTCCACCGCTCGTATAACCCCATCCTTGAAATAAAACCGGTGATACGCGGGGCCGGGAGGATCGCCGCGAAAGCCCTGAGTGATCACCATAGACTCCCAGACCGCTTCCCCCTGTTTAAGGTTCTTGTCCGGTACGGCCGCCTCAGCGGTTTTTATTCGGGGCGGTTCGATGGACAACACTTTCACCCGGTCCGGATCATCCGCATTCATCCGCAGCCAGGATATGATCCGGATCTGATACTCCTGGGGAAACGGCCCCGCGTCCATCTGTTCGGCCGAGAGATTCGGTGCGCTCGCGGGAGGCGCCGGCGGTCGGGAGGCGCATGCCAGTACCATGGCTGCCGCTAGAAGTGCGAATAGATATTTCATGTGTTTCTTCTCCGGGTTCGGGAACCTCGCCCAACGAATCGGCGATCGACTGCCATTTAACCAAGCCTTGCGGCCGCCTTAAACCCTTCCTCCGCTCCATCTGAGTTTGGCCTTAAGAACGTCGAAGTAATGCCGATCCGGCAGCAGGATCAGGTTGAGGGGATGGTCACTCCGGCGCACCGTGATCACGTCTTTGTCCGTGAGGTTCAGACCGGTCTGTCCGTCCAGGGTCAGGACAATATCCGATGAACCCTTGTCCAGCCGCAGGGTGATTTCCACCTCGTCGGGGACGATGAGCGGACGGTTGGTCAGCGTGAACGGACAGATGGGAGTGATGATAAACCCGGGGACCTTCGGGTGGACGACTGGTCCTCCGGCAGCAAGAGAGTAAGCTGTCGAGCCGGTGGGGGTTGCGATAATCAGGCCGTCCGCGCGGAACGTGGTGAGATAGTGGCCGTTGATATGGGTGATGACGTTCGCCAGGCGGGCCAGCGCTCCGCGGTTGATCACGATGTCGTTTAGAACCGTTTCGCGGACCAGAGCCTCGCCCTTGCGGGTGACCTGAACGTCCAGACGCATGCGGGGCGAGATCTTGAAATCCCCTTTTAAAACACGGTCGGCCGCTTCAAATAGGTTCTCCTCCGCAATCTCAGCCAGGAACCCGAGGTCGCCGAACTTGACGCCGAGCAGCGGGATTTCACGGTCGCCAACCCAACGCACCGCGCTCAGAAACGTGCCGTCGCCGCCCAGAACGAATGCACCGAATAGATCCTTGGGCGGTTTGGCCGGACCGGTTCCGGTGGTTCGACGCAACGAAGCCGGGCCGATTCTGAAAATCACTTCGATCTGTCGGGCCCTCAGCCAGTCAGCAAACTCTTCGGCCTTTGATACCGCCCGGGCGTCATTCTTGACGTATAAACCCACCTTGCGCGCGCCGGCGGCGGATTCTTGCGGCTTTCGAACGGTTCTCATGAGGTTGGTTCGATTCGGATGTGAGCGTCGGCACTGGGCATACCCCCCCCCGCCGGGACGCTTTCGGGTTCACGCCACTTGAAACCGATGAATTCAGCGTAAATTCAATACGATATGCTCAAGGCTCTTCATACCCCTTTGAGCGCTGAGTGACAACTGTTTTTTTGAATTCAACCTATTTCTTCCCTTTCAGCAGATCGCCTAGCTTCGCAAATGGGCTGTCGAGCGCAGGGGATCGTTCGGCTTCCTCCGGCGCTTCGCCGGTGTACCACTCCGCGACTTCATGGCGGCCGTGCTCGTTGTCATGGCAGTAAATGCACAACAGCTCCCAATTGCTGCCGTCGGGCGGATTGTGGTCGTGGTTGTGGTCCTTGTGGTGAACGGTCAGCTCCCGCAGTCGCTTGCCCGAAAGCTCGCGACCGCAGCGCGCGCAGACATGCGGGAAGAGCTTCAACGCACGCTCCCGATAGGAAGCTTCCCGGAGGGCCCGTTCGCGCCGGGCCGCGGCTATAATCGCCTGTGACGTATTCGTTTTCCGTTGGTCCATGCGCGCCCACCTCTGAATGTCGATTAAAATAGACGAGGGCAGGCTGTTTCGTCAACCATGATCCGTGTCCGGGCCGGCTTCGTCCTCCTCCGACGTGCGGGACGAGGGCCAGACCTCGGCTCCGAGCATTCTGGGCGGTTTCGGGAATAATGGCTCATTCGACCGCTCCTGCAGCCGTATTGATTTCAGATGAGTTCTCAGGTACATCTATTTGCCAAATATCTCTCCAACGAACTGGCGGACCGTCATGAATTACGCTCAGCCCTATTGGAATCCTGTCCTGGAAACCTTGCCCCGGAAAACGCTGCAGGCGCTTCAGCTCAAGAAATTCCAACGTATCTTCTGCTGGGCTTACACCCACTCAAAATTTCACCGATCGCTTTACGATTCCGCCGGCATTTCGCCAGCGGACATCCGGTCGGTTGACGACATTCGGCGGGTCCCTACCGTCGAAAAAGCCATGATGCGCGACATCCAGAGAAAGGACCCCTTTCCTTACGGAGACGCCTTGTGCGTGCCGCTGGATGCGGTCACGGCTTTCCGCCAGACTTCCGGCACCACCGGTCAGCCCGTGTATCAACCGGACACCTGGCAGGACTGGGAATGGTGGGCCGAGTGTTGGTCTTACATTCTTTGGGCGCAGGGCTACCGACCGAGCGATCGGGTTTTCATCCCTTTCGGCTACAATGTGTTCGTCGCTTTCTGGGCCGGTCACTACGCCGCCGAGAAAATCGGCTGTGAGGTCGTGCCGGGCGGAGTTCTGGATACCAAAGCGCGCATCCTGAAAATTCAGGAACTCAGAGCCACTGCTATGATGGGGACCCCGACTTACCTTCTAGGCATGGCGGAGACGGCGCGGCTGAAGATGGGCATCGACCCGGCCCGGCTAACCGTCAACAAGATCACCTGCGCCGGTGAATGCGGAGCCAGTATCCCCAGCACCAAGCAGCGGCTCGAAGAAGCTTGGGGCGCCAGCGTGTACGACCATGCGGGTGCCACCGAGATCGGCGCCTGGTCTTATGAATGCGCGGCGCAGCCCGGCGGGCTGCATGTCAATGAGGCCATGTTCCTGGTGGAGATCGTCGATCCGGAGACCGGCCGGGTCATCGAAGAGCCGGGCCGCCGGGGCAAAATGGTCATCACCGCCTTCGACCGCCAGGCCCAGCCCTGTGTACGCTTCGACTCCAAGGACGTGATCGAATGGGCTGCCGAACCCTGTCCGTGCGGCCGGTCCTTCCGGGTGATCCAAGGCGGGGTGGTGGGCCGGGCGGACGATATCACCAAAGTGAAAGGCGTGCTGCTGGCGCCGTCCGCCATCGAAGAAGTGGTTCGCGGCATCAGGGGCTTGGGGGACGAATATGAGGTGGTCGTGGATAAGACCGGCAATTCAGAGATCATCCGTCTAAGAGTCGAAATCCTGCCGGAGGCCCAAGACCAATGCACCTGGATCCAGTCGGAGCTGGAGGACCAGTTGCGCCTGAAAACCAATTTACGCTACGATCTCGAGATCTGTGGCTGCGGCACTTTGCCGCGTTATGAGGTTAAAGCCAAACGATTCAAAGACCTGCGCGGAAAAAAGCGGAATGAATTATGAATCCCATGATCGACATAGAGCGCCTGAACCTGAGCATCCAACGCGCCCGCCAGGCCGTCGAGGAGCTCAAAGAATTGGGGGAGGACTTCCCGGCAGTCGCCCGCAATGCCGAGCGAATCCTGGCGAGCCTCAAGATGCTTGAAATCAATGTCTCCGACCTCATGAAGGAGGAATCTAAGTGATGGCTGAGTCGATTCTGAACGACAAACGGCTGCTGATTGTGGACGACGAGCCGGATGTTCTGGAATCTCTCGAAGAGCTCGTGCTGGCCGATGCGCCTCGATGCCGGATCGACAAGGCCGGAGGCTATGAGGATGCCGTCGCGCGGTTGGAGGGCAGCTCTTACGACCTGGTTGTCCTGGACATCATGGGGGTGCGCGGGTTCGATCTGCTGGAGGTGGCCGTCCGGCGTCAATTTAGGGTGGCCATGTTAACCGCTCACGCACTGACACCCGAAGCGCTCAAGCGGTCGTACGACATGAAGGCCTATGCCTTTCTGCCGAAGGAGAAGCTGGCCGACATCGTACCCTTTCTGGAAGACGTGCTGAAATACGACTACGCCACCGGCTGGAAACGGCTGCTGCAGAAGTTGCACGGCTTTTTCAGCGACCGCTTCGTTTCGGACTGGGAGCAGAAGACCGGGCTGGACTGGAAGGAATGGACAAAATAGAATGCCGCCCCGCGGAGCGAGGCGTACTTCCTGTACGCCGCAGCGACGGCGGGGTGAATCCCGCCTAAGGCGGGACGAAATTGGGTTTATTACGAAGCCGCCCCTATTTCATCAGGAGGTCGGGCAGAAACGTGCAGATCGACGGAAACAGGAACAGCAAAATGGCGCAGAACAGCAGGCTGAGCAGAAACGGATAGACGCCGCTGTAGATCACGTTGAACGGCACCTTGGTGATGTTCTTCACCACGAACACGTTGATGGCCACCGGCGGGATCACGACGCCCACCATGACGGTCAGGGCGATGATCATCCCGAACCACATCGGGTTGAATCCCAGTTTGATGATGACGGGGTAGAAGATGGGCGTGGCCAGAACCATGAACGCCAGATCGTCGATAAACGAGCCGCCCAGCAGGTAAATCACCGAAATGATGACCATGATGACGTAGCGGTTGAAGGGCAGGGACACCACCCAGTCGGCCGTGATCATGGGGATCTTGGTCACCGCCAGAAAATGCCCCAGAATGACCGAGCCGGCGATTAGCATCAGCACCATACAGGCCGTACGTAGGGATTCGGCGACCGACTTGACATAGCCCCTGAAATTCAGGTCGCGCTTGAGAATGGATAATAGCAGCACGGCGAACGTGCCGACGCTGCCGGCTTCGGTGGGGGTGAAAAACCCCTGCATCAGCCCCCCGATCACCAGCAGGAAGATGACCAGGATCCAGAGCACCTCGGGCAGCGCCGCCAGCCGTTCCTTCCAGGTGGACTTCTGCCCCTTGGGCCCCAGCGCCGGATTGATGCGGCACCAGCCGTAGATGATGCAGATGAAAAAGAACGCGACGATCAGCCCCGGCACCAACCCCGCCAGAAACAGCTTCCCGATCGACTGCTCCGTGATGATGCCGAAGACGATCAGCGTCACACTCGGCGGGATCAGGATGCCCAGGGTGCCCACTGTGGCAACAATACCGGTGGAAAGCTTCTTGTCGTAACCGTAGTGGTCCATTTCCGGAACGGCGACGCTGGCGAAGGTGGCGGCCGTTGCCGGCGAGGAGCCGCAGATCGCCTTGAAGGCCGTGGCCCCGGCCACGGTCGCCATGGCCAGCCCGCCCGGGATGTGCCCGATGAATTTGTAAGCCGCCGCGTACAGCCGTTTGGCGATGCCGGCGTTGAAGGCAATCTGGCCCATGAGAATGAAAAGCGGAATGACCGTGAACCCGTAGGAGGACAGAACGTCGAAAAAGTCCTTGGCCAACCCTACCAGCGCCATGGCGAATCCGAGCTCGATGCCGGTCAGAAACAATACCAGGACCGTTGCCAGGCCGACCAACCCCGCGGTAACCTCACTCATACTCCCCCCGGACGATCTTGACCATATCCGTCAACAGAACGAGACACTGAATAAAACATGAAACGGCGACACCGTAGGCGACAGGGTAAAACGGCAGCTGCAGGGTCAGCGACACCTCCCCGGATTGCTGCAGGTCCATGCCCACCTTGATCAGGTTCCACCCGATGAGCACAAACAGCGCAATGCCCATGCAGCGGGTGGCCAGATTGAAAAGGGAGCGGAGCCTCTTGGACAGCTTGGCGGTGAAAAAGTCGACATAGATATGACCGCGCATCCACGAGGTCAGCGGAATGGCAAAACCCACGACCAAGGCCCCGGAAAACGCCACCAGCTCATAGGTCCCGACGATCGGTCTGCGGAAGTATCTCAGGATGACGTCGAACACCGTCAACAGCATGATGAAGGTAATGGCTACGCCGGCGATGACGTTGATCCAACGGCTCAGCTGGCCGACCCCGTTCAACAAACGCTCCACGCACCATGCTCCTTTTCGCGCTTGCAGATGATAAAAAAAGGGGAACGGATGCCGATCACCCGTTCCCCGGAGAGGATGCTATTGGAATTTCTTAAGCTCTTCCTGACAGAACTTGACGGCTTCGTCTCCCGGAAGGTTTTTGGTTTTCATGTTGGCCACGTATTCATCCAGGATCGGTCGGACCAGCTTGGCCCACTTTTCGTCTTCTTCCTTGGACAGGGCGATCACCTGGTTGCCTTTGGAGAGGGTGAACTCCTTGCCTTCCTTGTCGATTTCATCCCAGCCCTTGCCGGTCTTCTCGATCCACTCCAGGTTGACCGCTTCGATGACCTTCTGGACATCCGGGGGCAGGGACTTCCACTTGTCCTTGTTCATCACGACGAAAAAGCCGGTGCTGTAGGCGGAACCGAAGTTCTCCGTAGTGGATTTGATGACTTCGCCGAGCTTCCAGCCCTTCAGGGATTCGATCGGGTTCACTCCGCCCTCGGCCACTCCCTTCTGAAGCGCGTCATAGCGTTCGGGCATGGGCATGGCCACCGGTGTTGCGCCCAGGGCGCCGACCACCTTTGCGGAGAGACCGTGGCAGACGATCTTCATGCCTTTCAGGTCGTCCAGGCTCTTGACGGGCTTCTTGGTGTGCAGAATGCCCGGACCGTGCGCGTGGAAATACATGACCTGGACATCATTGAACTCCTGGGGTTTAAACTTCTGATAATACGCGTTGATGAGCTTGGTGGCCGCCAGGCCGCTCTTGTACCCGAGCGGCAGGTCGATGACTTCGGACAACGGGAACCGGCCCCGGGTATAGCCGAGCACCGACATGCCGATATCGGAGATGCCCTTGACCACGCCGTCGTAGCACTTGTCCGCCGGCGTCAGCGTGCCGCCCGGAAACATGGTGATCTTGACCGCACCGTTGGTGCGTTTTTCAACCTCCTGGGCCCATTCGGTGGCCAGAACCGTATTCTTGTGCGGCGCCGGAAAAAAGATGGAATAATTGAGCTTGATGGGATCGGCTGCCTGAACCCCGCCGGTCATGCCGAAAAACATCATGCCGATGAACGCTGCCGCCAGAGCCGAACACACGAATTGCCCCTTTTTCATCGTTTTCCTCCTGTTGATCGTGTCGGGTTTGGGTGTGATGGTGCCTGCTGACGATCATTCATAATTTGCAAATCTATTAATTCAGCGGCGGTGTCTGTGTCAATTAAAATGTGATTGCATTGTAGCTGCTTTCCGCAGCGGACACGGCGATGCCGTTCCGGTTGAGTTAGTGGGCAGACACGACCAGGATGGCATCGGGTCGGGGCAAGGCCGTCGAGACCTGGTTCAGCGCTGCGTTGAAGGCGTTGCGCTGGATGGCGTTCACCGGGTGGCCGTGGCCGATGAACAGGGCCGGTGTCATGGCGAGGCGTGCTCCTTACGGTTCGAATCGGTAGTTGCCCTCGTTGCGAAGGATGTTCCGGGCGCACCAATGCCGACGGTGGTTTTGGAAGTTGGCCATCAGCACCGGCAGGCGATTCAGGATACCGTATTCGCTCCGCGGCCTCCAGTCCAGTCTTTGCCGCGTGCGGCGAGTGTCCACCCGCAGCGGCCGGTCGGCGTAGGCCAGCATCCAGGGCTGCTCATAGGTCTGGCGCAAGAGCAAGCTGTTGGCGGCGAGTTTCAGGTAAAGAAACAATGCGGCCAGCGCCGGCGGCACGTGGATGGGATCGGCGGAGGTGCTTTGCCCGCTGAGCCGGCGGATCGTCGGATACAGGTCCTTATGGCAGGTGC
>JALOPB010000225.1 GCA_025454115.1 Desulfobacterales bacterium
AGTAATTTTATCCGCCATGCGATATTTTCTGGAACCGGGGTAGACCACCCAGAGGTGTTCTAGATCGAGATCCTTCAGAGCCGACTGCATGGACAAAGACTTCCGGGGGGCTTCCATGTACTTGAATTCCACCGCCCAGTTTTGGCCCTGGTGTTGCCAGAGAAGATCTACTTCAGCCCCGCTGTGCGTGCTCCAGAAGAAGACTTCTTCATTGCGCTTCCCGATGCTGCGGATCACGCATTCCAGCGCAAAGCCCTCCCAGCTCGCACCCAGCTTGTTGTGACGCATCAGCTCCTCGCGGCGTCCGACGCCAATCAGCGAGTGAAAAATCCCCGAATCGGCGAGATAAAGTTTGGGTCGTTTCACCAGGCGTTTGCCGATGTTGGCGTGCCAAGGCTGTAACAGCCGGAGCATGAACGTGCCCTCAAGCAGGTCGATATACTTGCGGGCGGTCATATCGGAGATGCCGAAATTGCGGGCCAGTTCAGAATAATTGATGACTTGGGCGTGGTAGTGACCCAGCATGGCCCAGAAGCGGCGCAGCGTATTCGATGGGATGGAAATACCGAGCTGGGGAAGGTCTCTTTCCAGAAAAGTGGCGATATAATTTTCTCTCCAGACAGCGCATTCTTCATCGCTTGGCGATAGAAAAGATCTTGGAAGCCCGCCTCTAAGCCACAGCCTCGGAATCGCCTCGGACCCAACGTCATCGATGCGAAACCCGCCCAGATTGAAATACCCGATTCTTCCCGCCAGCGTCTCAGAGCTCTGGCGGATCAGGTCCCGAGAGGCGCTGCCCAGAATCAGATAACGTTGCGAGGGAGTATTATCTACCAGGTGGCGGAGCAGCGGAAAGAGATCAGGCTTGCGCTGGATCTCGTCGATGATGATCAGCCCTTCAAAATCCTCCAGCGCCAGCTGCGGCTGGTCCAGCGCCGCTAAATCCCGCGGGCTTTCGAGATCAAAATAATGATTATGCTGAAATTGCCTGGCAATAGTGGTTTTGCCGCATTGCCGTTTCCCCAAAATGGCAACCACCGGAAAAATCTTCAGCAAATAGCCGATATGATCGAAGTCTAACTTCCTTTCGATAAGGTCCATGGACTATTTATAACAAAACTCTATTGAAAATTCAAATCTATATTTTGAATTTTCAATACAACCACAGAGTTGACAGCTCTATTTTCACGACGAGTCTGATCCGGCATTGACTTCAGGGTTGGATTCCGACTTTCGCTGGGATGACTGATTTCGCCATATTTAACAGCCGAAATAATCGTCAAATTATCCGCTCTCTGGAGATACAGGCGGGGTGCAGAAATCGAAGCGGTACCTGCCCACTCATTCTGCCGGCCCTTCGAGGTACGCGGCGTTGTCCGCGAAGTTGTTGGGCAGTCCAAGGGTGTCCAAGATCTGCGAGATCTGCCCCCGGTGGTGGGTCTGGTGCAGGAACAGGAACTCGAAGGCGGCGCCGGCCGCGGCGCGGCGGAGGGTTCCGCGCGAATCATGGTACTGGAACACCTCAGCGCAGCGCGAGATGGGGAATTCCGCAAACCAGGCGCGGATTTTCGCATCGACGAACCCCCGGGTTTGCCGCAGGCTGTCGAAGTCCTCGTGCAGATCGTGGCTCCACGAGAGGTTGGGCGGATCCAGCTGCGGATCGGTCAATACCGGGGATTCGGGCGAGAGCGCCCGGTAGCGCTTGAGCCAGTTCATATCGGTGATGATGACGTGATTCAGAACCCCGTGGATGGATCCGAACCACGAGCCGACGTCCCGCTTACGGGCTTTGTCCGTGAGCTGAGCCAGGATCGTATATAGTTCCCGATTGGCGCGTGCGTTGTACCGGGCCAGATTCTGAAATGCATTCCGGATATCGTATCCCATAGCATGCCCTGCCTTTCTCGGTTTATAGTAAGACGGCATCGGCCATCCGTTGTCTTTTATCAAACTCAATGGATTCCGGCTAAGGGATCGCCGGAATGAAACTATGTGCGTCCGTCTTTGACTCTCATGATGGTTTCAAAGTCGGGGTGCTGCATTCAAACCCGCTGAAGGCCGGCGGCGCCTGCCCTGGACATCTTTAATCCAGGGTTCGCCGGAGTGACGACCTGTTACGAATTTGTCGCTATAGAGGCTGCTGATAATGCCGCAGAGACGGCCTATGCCTGCTGCGTTGTGATTCGATTCAGGTTCTCAAAGACCGGTCCATTAGTCAACCGCCAGTTGCGCGGACATCGAATTCGTTTTTTTTATGCTTTACCGCTTAGGGAAGGCAGCTGATTGGCCACTTGACATTTTACGTTTATATGCATATACATTTTGTAGACTAAATCGTTAATGGAAAGCGCGCATTGAAAACCACACAATACCCATGCCTCTGTGCGGGATTTAGGAAAGCGGGACGTATTCTAACCAGAAGGTATGACCGTCATTTGAAGCCCAGCGGTCTTAAAGTCACTCAATACAGCATGCTGGCCAATATTGCCAGAAATCCAGGCGTTACTGTTTCAGAACTGGCCGGATTGCTTTTTATGGACCAGACGACGGTCACCCGGAACCTGCAAGTTCTTGAGAAATCAGGTTATATCAACATGGAGACAGCAAGGGGAGACTATAGGATCAGAAATATCCGAATTTCGGATATAGGGAAATCCAAGATGAAGGAAGCTGAGCCTTTCTGGGAAAAAGCGCAATTGGAAATGGAGGCTACTTTGGGCGGGGACAGCATCACAGGGATTCTGAGTGCTTTCAAAAAAATCACCGGATAGGGTCGATTTTTTTAGAACATAACATGTATATACATAATTCGGCCGGAGGACAAAAATGAGCCTGACCAGGGACATCAAAGATTTTGCGTTGGACATCGGTTACAGCCATGTCGGTATCACGAGTGCTGATGATTTTTCCGATTTCATTGATGAGGTCCAATCGAGAGGCCGTCTTTACGACTTCTATGTCGAAGACCCCCGGAAGCTTCTAACCGGTGCACAACCGAAAAAATGCATGCCGGAAGCCAAATCTATTATTTCGGTTGTATGGGACTACTCACAGAAAGCCTTCCCTGAATCTTTGTTGGGAAAGATCGGAAGAATTTACCAAGCCAGATGTTACAATGCTCCGCCGCACCGGATTAATGGGGCACGCTATAAGCTTCTGTCGGATTTTCTCGAAAAAAACGGCTGCCAAATCGGACGCGGGTTCCTATTACCTGAAAGGCGAGTCGCTGCACGAGCGGGTGTGGCTACCTTTGGCAAAAACAACTTTGCTTATGCAAAGAACACAGGATCATTTATTCTGCTCAGCTCGATCGTCGTCGATAAAGAGCTTGAGTATGACAGCCCGACGTATGAGATTAAATGTCCGAAAGATTGCACCGCTTGCATGGATGCCTGCCCCACGGGCGCGATTTACGAACCTTTGAAACTCAACCCCCGCCGATGTATTGCTTTTAACGCATGGCGGACCCAGGATGGGTTTCCCGGTGTAACGAGCTATATCCCGCCTGAAATCAGAGAGAAGATGGGAACCCGTGTTCACGGATGCGATGTCTGCCAGGAGGCATGCCCGCGCAATTCGGCAAAGCTTAAATCAAAGTTGCCCCAGGACCCGTTTCTCGTCCAGTTAGCCGAGGATTTCAGCCTGCCGAAAATGCTGGAGATGTCAGACCAGTTTTACGAAAAGACAGTCCGCCCCATCATGTACAACTATATCAGCGATAAAAAATATTTTCAGAGAAACGCGGCCATTGCCCTTGGTAATACCGGGCTTGCCGAGCATATACCCGCGCTGGATCAAGCGATGGACAACCCTGAAGAGCTGGTAAGAGGTTATGCGGCCTGGGGACTCGGAAGGATAGGAGGTGAAAAGGCACGGTCTGTTTTAGAACGCAGATTGAAAAAAGAAAGTTCAAGCTATGTCATTTCTGAAATTCGGGCGGCGCTTGAATCCTAATTTTCCAAGCTTCACATGATGATGGCTGTAGCATACCGCAGAACCTTTGAACTGATAAAGGTGGTCTTTTTCATGCTGATATCATCGAAAATTTCGACCTGGCCCGTTATCATCAGCGCTTCCGCAGTGTTGATGATCACCATGGGTGCGCGGCAATCCTCCGGGCTTTTCGTTCTGCCACTGAACGCCGCAACCGGTCTGGGCATCGTTTCCATCAGCTTCGCTCTGGCTGTCGGACAATTGCTGTGGGGAGCGGTTCAGCCTCTTTTCGGCGTGATGGCGGACAAATGGGGGTCTTACCGAGTCCTCGTGCTGGGAGCGTTTTTGCTGGCTTTCGGGCTGGCGCTGACGCCCGTGGCTCCTTCCGATTGGTCCCTGCTGTTGACCATGGGGGTGCTGAGCGCGGCCGGCGCCGGCGCCGGAAGCTTCTCGATCCTGATCGGCGTAACGGCACGCACCATCCCGCCGGAGCGTCGCTCGTTTGCCGGCGGCCTGATCAACGCCGGCGGTTCGTTAGGTCAGGTTATTTTCGCGCCGCTCGCTCAGGCGGTGATCGGTGCGTTCGGATGGGTTACGGCGTTGCTTGGCCTGGCGGTCGCGGCGCTAGCCACCATCCCCCTGGCCTTGCCGCTTCGTGGCGGCTCGATGCCGCTCCAGCCATCGGTGACCAAGCCCGCTAACGGCATGTGGCGGCAGATCATGCTGTCGCTGCGCAATCCCAGCTATTTGTGCCTGCATGCGGGGTTCTTCACTTGCGGGTTTCATGTCGCTTTCCTGGTGACCCATCTTCCTGGCGAGGTCGCCCTGTGCGGGCATTCGGCCACGGTGTCAGCAGCCTCTATCGGCATTATCGGCCTTTTCAACATCGCGGGGAGCCTGTTTGCCGGCGCGCTCGGCTCACGGTTCCGGATGAAATACATCCTGGCCGTCATGTACGGCAGCCGGGCGGTTATGATCGCGCTCTTTCTGCTGGCTCCCAAGACACCGTGGACCTTTTACGTGTTTGCCGCGGCGCTCGGTTTCACCTGGTTGGCCACGGTCCCGCCAACGGCGGGGATCGTGGGGAAGCTGTTCGAAACCCGCTACCTTGCAACGCTGTTCGGCCTGACCTTATTGACCCACCAGATCGGCGGATTTTTAGGTGCGTGGCTGGGCGGGCTCGCCATGGACCACCACGGAAACTATCAATGGATGTGGTACGCCGACATCGCCCTGGCGTCCCTTGCGTCACTGGTGAATCTGCCGATTCGCGAAGCCAAGCCGGTTCGCAGCTCGATCAGCAGGCAAAGAGGCTGAGCTGTCCGATTCAGAACTGCTCTTGCGCTCCGTCGCGATGAGGTCCACCGTTGTGTTCACCCGGGCAGATAACGGCGGACGACCGACTGCAGTTCCACCACGGCCGCTTCGATGCTTTTTCCGCCCGTATCCACCACCGCATCCGCGGCGCGG
>JALOPB010000226.1 GCA_025454115.1 Desulfobacterales bacterium
TTGAGCTGCCGTTCACATCCCCATTGGAGCATTTATTGCGGTATTCTTGCGATGGAAACCCAAAACGGGTAAGAAACCAGTTAAGCAAACGTTAAAATATTGCTAACGGGAGGAAAAATATTCCATGAACGCCCGCATAGTCAAACTAAATCTGGTTATGGCGGCTCTCGCGACGGCCTTTGTGCTTCTGATGACGGCCGCACGCGGTCTGGCCCAGACGCCAGGCGGTTCGGTTGCCGCCGGAGTTCCGGGACCACCGCTGGTGATCGGACATCGCGGAGCCGCAGGGCTTCTGCCGGAGAATACCCTGGCGGCTTTCAAACGTGGCTGCGATCTCGGCATCGACGCCATCGAGCTCGATGTCCTGGTTTCGGCCGACGGCGAACTGGTCGTGCACCACGATTTCAAACTGAAGCCAGAAATCGCCCGCACGGCCGACGGGACCTGGATCCCATCGGGATCGCAGCCGGCCATCAAAGAGCTGACCGTGGCCCGGCTCAAATCCTACGACATCGGCCGCCTGCAGCCGAAAACCTCCTACGCGGCGCGCTATCCGGAGCAGACCCCAGTGGACGGCGAGCGCATCCCGGCATTCAGAGAAGTGGTCGATCTGTTCAAGCAATCGTGCCGACCATCCACCCGGCTTTTTGTCGAGATCAAAACGTCACCCGAAGAGCCGGGCCTGACGCCGCCTCCGGAAGCCGTCGCCGACCAGGTGGTCAAAATGCTTCAGGATGCAGGGATTGCCGAGCGCACCTGGATTCTGTCCTTCGATTGGCGCGCCCTCGTGCACATTCAGAAAATCGCTCCGGAACTGCCGACCGTCTATCTCACCATCGTCGGGCCGGGGCTGAACAACCTCAAGCCGAACCAGCCTGGCGCATCGCCCTGGCTGGCGGGGTTCGACGTGGACGACTTCAACGGCTCGGCACCCCGAGCGGTGAAGGCCGCCGGCGGCCGGGTCTGGTCCCCGTATTTCAAGAACCTGACGCCCGAGACGCTGGCGGATGCGCGCAGCCTGGGTCTGCTGATCTCCGTCTGGACGCCCGACAGCCCGGATGATTTGAAGAAGATGATCGAGATGAAGGTGGATGCGATCACGACGAATCGACCGGATGTGCTTAAGAAACTGCTGGACGACCGCTGAAGGGGCCAGGGGAGGGGGCGTCATCTGCTCCGGGTGAACAAATACAGCACACCGATCCCCGCCTGGCAGATGATGCAGATCAACAGCGCGGTACCGAAGGCATCCGGTCCGCGGGAAGCCTCAGGATACAGGCTTTGCATGGCAATGCCGAGTCCTTGCAGGAACACGGCCGGACCCATCATCGTGAAGAAATTGGTACCGCTCATGGCCGCACCCGCCATGTCCTTCGGCACGAGCGTCTTGATGTGCGCGTAGACATGCATGCCGCTGGCCGAGGCGATGCCGAAGGCCAGAAAAACGCCCCCGGCGACGAGAACGCTGGTTCCCGGCGGCAGCGCCCGCAATCCCAAGGTGATCAGTGCCAGCATCAGCATGCCGCCGGCGACGACCCATTTGGGCGTCTTGAAAATTCGGTCGGAAACAGCGCCCCACAATGGCCCCCCCACGATCAGCCCGATATTCAACGCCAGCAAGATGTTGCCGGCCTGCACGGGTGAAAACCGCAGGGCTTCCATCAGAAGCGGGCCGGCCCACAAGGTCTGCAGCGCAGCGTGGGTGCCGTAGCGAACGAATGTGCCGGCCGAAATGATCCAGTAGTCTTTGCTGCGCATCAGAATTCGCAGATTTCCGAAGGGGGACATGGTTTTGATCGACTCTGCCGGCGAGCGCTTTTCCAACGGCCGGTCTTGTACGACCCAGAACAGTGCCAGAGTCAAAAGCAGGTGCAGAGCAATGATGGCTTGAAAGCTCAGACGCCAGCCGAGCAGTTCCACCAACAGGACCAGCGGCGTGGCGGCCGCGATGCTGCCGAGGGTTCCGATGGCGTAAAGCAGGCCCGACACCGTGCCGAAGCCGCTCGGTGGGAACCACTCCATGAGCAGCTTCAAGGGTCCCATCAAGTTGCAGGCCATCCCCACCCCCAGCAGCAGGCGTCCGGCCAAGCCCAATCCAAGGCCTTGCGCCACTGAGAACAGCATGGCGCCGGCCATCCCGATAAAGGAAAGACCGATCATCAACCGTTTCGCGCCGATCCGATCGAGAAAAATGCTGATCGGGATCTGGGTTAATGAAAAGGCGTAAAAAAATCCGGCCGACAAGAGCCCCAGGCCTTCGGTGTCGAGCCGGAGGTCAGCGAGCAGCCAGGGCGCTAGCACGGCGTTCGTCGTCCGGTAAAGCTGCGAGATTAATAGATGCAGCGAGCAGAGGGTGAATATCAGCCAGGCGCGGAGCATGATTAGGGAAGCGTCCTTTGTTGATCCGGCATCCAGTATCCAGAATCCATTGTCGATGGTTGTCTACCGCCGACATGCATTATTGTCAAAGCATATGCGGCCACCGATTACCCGGGAGAGCCCGGCTGGTTGACACTCCACGGCCTCTTCTATAGTGTTACGATGACTCTCGGCGACCAGCAGCCCGGGTTGCGGGAGCCACGACAGCTGTGAGAAGGCTTATATTTTCCTGCGGCTATAAAGCAAAAACATAAGGTACGGTGATGACCAAGAAAGAACGCATTCTCACGGCGATGCGGGGCGAAATGCCGGACATGCTGCCTTACATCCCCCGCTTCGATCTCTGGTACAATTCCAACTCCTACCGGGGCACCCTGCCCAAGCGCCACCAGGGACGCACCGCCGATGAAATCGCCCGGGCCGAAGGTTGGGCCTTGCACAAAGTCATCCCGGAACTACTGGAGGTGGTTGATCCTCAGGAAAACGTGACCCGCGGGATCGGGCTTTACAGCCTCAAGGAAAACGGCTACCGGATCAGCTTCTCGCCCAACGTCCGCCTGGAGGTCCAAAAGACCCGGCAGGGCGACGCGGAAACCACGCGGGTGGAGTATCACACCCCCAAAGGCGTCGTCAGCACCCGGGAGGTGATCAACGAGGAGATGCGTAACGCGGGCGTCTCCATCACCTGGGTGCAGGAGCACGCCGTCAAGCGGCCGGAAGACTACGAGATCTGGGCCTACATCTTCGAGAACATCACCGTCGCGCCGGACTACGACCGCTATCGTGCCTGGCAGCAGCGCATCGGGGATGACGGCGTGGCGGTCATGATGGGAACCTTCTCCGCCTCGCCCATCCACCACATTCAGCGGGACTTCCTGGATGCGACTGAATTCTTCTTTCACTATAACGATTACCACCGCGAAATGCACCGCCTGGCCGAGGCCATCGGGCTGGTCTATGATCAAATCCTCAAGATTACGGCCGAGTCGCCGGCCGAAGTGGTCCTGTGGGGGGCCAACTACGACGACATGATCACCTACCCGCCCTATTTCCAGAAGGAGCTGAGCCCCTGGCTGCGCAAAGCTTCGGACTATCTCTCCTCCAGGGGCAAACTGATGATCTGCCACTGCGACGGCGAAAACCGGGGACTGATCGATCTGATCGCCGACTCGGGCATGCACGTGGCCGAGGCCGTGTGCTGCGCGCCCATGACCAGACTGCCGATCGAGACCTACTGCGAGCGCTGGAGCCAACCCGGCAAACTGACGATCATGGGCGGCTTGATCCAGTCCATGCTCTCGCCGGCCACGTCCAGTCTGGATGACCTCAACGCCTACCTGGACCATTTCTTCAAGGCGGTAGCGCCGGGCAAACGGATCATCATGAGTGTCGCCGACACCACGCCGCCCAATGCCGACTTCGACCGACTGGCCTTGATCGGGGCGCGTGTCGAGAACGAAGGCCGGCTGCCGCTGGAGGCCGGCGCCGTGCGGCCCCTGACCGATGCACAGCTGAAGGCGGCTGCGGGGCGCGTCGCGCCGAACGCAGTTCCCGACGAGATCTTCCAGGCCGTGCATGCCGATGTGCTGGCCGGCAACGATGCCGACATCCAGATGCACGTCCAAGGCCTCCTGGAGCGGGGGGTCGGTGCCAAAGACATCCTCAACCGCGGCATGCTCGCCGCCATGGAGGTGATCGGCGGCCGCTTCCGGGACGGCACGGTGTTCATCCCCGAGGTGCTGCTTTCCGCGCGCGCCATGAACGCAGCCCTGGCCGTGCTCGAGCCGCATCTATCAAAGGAGAAGAAGGATGCGAGCGGCAGAATCCTGCTCGGTACGGTTCGGGGCGACTTGCACGACATCGGCAAGAACATGGTGGCCACCATGTTGCGCGGAGTTGGTTTCGAGGTGGTCGACCTGGGCATCAACATCCTGGCGGATGACTTCGTGGACAAGGTCGTGCAGCACCGGCCGGACATCCTGGGGCTGTCCGCCCTGCTGACCACCACCATGCCGGAAATGAAGAAGGTCATCGACCTGCTCGTGGCCCGTGGCCTGCGCGCCAAGGTAAAGGTCATCGTGGGCGGGGCGCCGGTCAACGAGAAATTCGCCCGCGACATCGGTGCGGACGGCTATGGCGCGGACGCCGGTTCGAGCGTCGATTTGGCCAAAAAGCTGCTGAGGAGCTGAGCCTGCGCTATGAAAAAACCAAAGGAAATTTTTTTAAGACGACCGGTTGAATATCAGCGGGGAATATGAGATTCTTCAGCCTTCAGACTGATCTGAACGCACCGCACGGCTTGGACAAACGGATCGCAACACCTTATTGGAAAAGCGTAGGTTTGCCATGATACCGAAGGATCTCCTCCAGGAACTGCGGCGCATCGTCGGTGATGCGCATGTTTCCGAATCCCGCACGACAGCTGAGCTTTATTCCTACGACGGCTCACTCGCCAAAGGCGCCCCCGGCGCAGTGGTGTTCCCGGCCGACGCCCGGGAAACCACCCAGGTGGTCAGGGCCGCGGCCCGGGCCGGTATTCCCTTCGTACCCCGCGGCTTCGGGACCAATCTGTCCGGCGGAACCGTGCTGCCGTCCGGCGGTCTAACGGTCTGTCTTTCGCGCCTCAACCGGATCCTCGGCATTTTTCCCGCCAGCCGCAGCGCCGTGGTCCAGCCCGGCGTGACCAACCTGGAGCTTCAGAACGCGCTGGCGCCGCTCGGGTTTTTCTATGCCCCGGACCCGGCCAGCCAGAAGGTTTCCACGTTGGGCGGCAACGTGGGCGAGAATTCGGGCGGCCCGCGCTGCCTCAGGTACGGCGTCACCACCAACCACGTGATCGGGCTGGAGGCCGTTCTGACCTCCGGCGAGCGCCTGCGTCTGGGCGGAGCCGACCTCGACCCGCCCGGTTACGACCTGCGGGCCCTGCTCATCGGCAGCGAGGGAACGCTCGCCGTGGTGACCGAGGTCACCGTGCGCATCCTGCCCAGGGCGGAAAAGGTGATGACCCAGCTCGTGGTCTAC
>JALOPB010000472.1 GCA_025454115.1 Desulfobacterales bacterium
TTGCCGTCGCCGCGCTGGAACACCTTGCGCACTTTCAAGGTCACCATCATCGGATAGACCATCAGGAAGGTGAGCGGTATGATCGCATGTTTGAGCGAGGTTGGATCGCAGAGCACCCCGCAGCCGAACCCCAGCATCAGCATGACGGGTATGGCAATGAACAGATTCTTGTTAAGCGTCAGCAGAAGCTTCCACATAAGAGACTCCTATCCGTACGGAGTTGTCGTGCAAAATACCTGATTTTTGACTTCAACTGGTTGCAAAATGCCTTGTTAATTGTTCTCGGTTCTAACCTTGATGTCCTCAGACGAAAACCAGCCGTAAACACCTCAGCCCGGATGGGCGCGACTCCATCCGGGCCGAGGTTCCCCGCAGGAAGGGGGAGAGAGGAATGGAGGTAGATAATGCCAAGTTCCTCTGGATTTATTTCAGCGGCTCCCCCCTGCCGCTCAAACCGAAGCGCTTCATCTGGTTCCAGACGCTGGTGCGCGAGATCCCCAGCCGCCGCGCCGCATCCGACTGGTTGCCGCCGGATTCCCGCAAGGCTTTGACCAGCCGCTGTTTTTTCAATTCCTCCAGGCTGGCCACGATGGCGGACGGCTCCGGCAGGGCGGGACGCGCCGTCTGCATTTGAGCCGGAAGATGCTCCGGTTCGATGAAAGGCCCCGGGCAGGCGACGACGGCATATTCGAAGCAGCTTCGCAGCTCGCGGACATTGCCGGGCCAGTGATAGTTCATCAAGGCGTCGAGAGCCGCCCGGCCGATGGCCTGAATGGGCTTTCCGCTTTTCATCTGAACCCGGCGGAAAAAAGATTCGGCCAGCAGCGGGATATCTTCGCGGCGTTCGCGCAGCGCCGGCATCCAGATCGGGATGACATTGATGCGGTAGAAGAAATCCTCTCGAAAGGAGCCGGTTTCGATGAGTCGGGCCAGGTCGCGATTGGTCGCCGAGATGATGCGCACATCGACACGGATCGAGCGGTTGTCGCCCACCCGCTCCACGACCTTTTCCTCCAGCACCCGCAGGAGCTTCACCTGTGTTGCCAGCGGCAGATCGCCGATCTCGTCCAGAAAAATATTGCCGCCGTGGGCGGCCTCGAAGCGGCCTTCGCGTTCGCGGATCGCGCCCGTGAAAGCGCCCTTGACGTGGCCGAAGAGCTCGCTTTCGAGCAGCGATTCGTTCAAGGCCGCGCAGTTCACCTTGACAAAGGGTTTCTGGCTCCGCTTCCCGGCCTCGTGGATCGCCCGGGCAACCAGCTCCTTGCCGGTGCCGCTCTCTCCGTAGATAATCACCGGCGCGTCCGACTGAGCCGCGTTGGCGATCAGATCGAACACGCGGCGCATGGCTGCCGACACGCCGATCATCCCATGAAAACGGTCTTCGGCACGCAATTCACGGCGAAAGCTCTCGATTTGTATTTCTTTGCTGACCAGGTCCGTAATGTCGGTCATGGTTTCCACGGCACCGGTGACGTTGCCCTCGCTGTCTTTTATGACCGATGCGTTTTTCAAAATGGTGACCGTGCGGCCGTCCCGCCGAACCAGGGTGCAGCGCTGCCGGCTCAGGTTCCCCTTGCGGAACATGACGCACCAGTGGCAGCTGTTCTCTTCACGCGCGATTTCGCAGGAGCTGCACTTCAGGGTGGTGCAGGATTTCCCGAGGACATCCTTGTGAGGATAGCCCGTGATCGCTTCGAAGGCCCGGTTCACGGATACGATCGTCCCGTCCGGATCCACGATCATGACCCCATCCTGGATCGAATCAACGACCGTCTTCCAGTATTCGTTCAGGTTGTGCCGATTCATGTTAACATGTGAACAATTGGGAAGCAAGTCCAAAACCACCCGGGAAAAGATTTAGACGCTGCCCGACATTCTTCATGGCAGCCAGCCCACTTAAACACAGGTAGGCTGAACGCCGTCCGAAAACGCATTCTCCGGTCCGCTTCCTTCCGGGTGGCACTCGCTTTGCTCTGTCCCGGAACAAGCAGGAGCAACGCAGCGTTTATGGAGACTTTCGACTTTCGCAACACCATCGTCCCTTTTTCGCTTCTGGATCTCCGTCAGTACTTCAAAGGAATGCGGCCCGGGGACTCCCTGGAGGTCCTGTGGAGCGACCCCTCGGCCGCCGACGACCTGCTGCGCGTGCTGCCGGCGGCCTGCATCGAAATCGTTTCCAAAGGCGAGATCCTCGAGTCGTCCGGAGGATTCCGCATGGAGTTGATCAAAACACGGATGGAACCCCCATCATTCCAGCGGAGGTGAAACGCATGCATGCAACCATTCAAAAACCCATCGAAGAAATTTTAAATTATATCAAGCCCGCCGAAAAAGTGTTCGTGGTCGGGTGCAACAATTGTGCGTGGAAGTGCCACTCCGGCGGCGAAGAGGAAACGACGGGCATGGCCGAGAGGCTCACCCGGCGCGGCGTCGAGGTCGTGGGCTACACGACGCCGGGCCAGCGGGGGATGTCGCTGTGCAAGCTGGACCATACCCGCAAGGTGCTGCGGGAGGATTACGCCGAGCAGATCAAGCAGGCGGATTCTTTTCTGGTTTTGGGCTGCGGGCAGGGGGTGCACACGGTCATCGACGCCACCGACGGGGCCATGGTCCATCCCGGCTGCGACACGATCT
>JALOPB010000227.1 GCA_025454115.1 Desulfobacterales bacterium
AAGGGCATCAGCGTGCGCTGGTTGTCGAAGTTCGGCGACGACGGCACCGGCTATCCGGAATACGGCCTGCGCCTGTTCACGGCCCAGCCCGGCGGAGAGATTCCGATCCATAATCACTTTTACATCCAATCCATGTACATTCTGAGCGGCCGCTTCGAGTGCTACCAGTTCGATCCGAAAACCGACCGCAAGACGATGAGCTGTATCGCCGAGACCGGCGATACGGTGGTGGTACCCAGCCTGGAGCCGCACGGAATGCGCAATCTGAGCGACACGGAACCGGCCACTTTTTTGTGCTGCATCTGCAACGTCTACGAAAAAGAAACCGTGTGAGGAGCCAGACCATGAAACTCGCCGAACGGCTGAAGGGCTTCGATGCCTACCTGGGAACCGAGATGAACCTGCGCCTGACCCGCATGCGCGCGGAGGGCCGGGACGTGATCAACCTGGGGCTGGGCGACCCGGATGTGCAGCCTTCGGAGGTTCAGCGGCAGACCCTGGCGGATGCCTGCCTGGACGTCGACAGCCACCACTACCCGAGTTTCTACTCGCCCAAACCGTTGAAAGAGGCGATCGCCAACTGGTATGGGCGGAGATTCGGAGTCGCCTGCGATCCCGACACCGAGGTCATCCCCTTGCTCGGCTCGGCGGACGGGCTGTTTCACATTCACACCTGCCTGCTCGATGTCGGCGATATCGCCCTGGTGCCCGACCCCTGCTATCCGGCCTACGTGGCCGGCGTCAAGATCGCCGGCGGCCGGGTCCATTCGGTGCCGCTGCTCAAACAAAACGGCTTCCTGCCGGATCTGGAAGCCGTTCCGGCTGACGTGGCGCGCAGGGCCCGCATGATCTGGGTGAATTACCCCAACAACCCCACGGCGGCGGTGGCCGGAGAGGACTTCTACCGCCGGCTGATCGACTGGGCCCGCCGTTACGAGGTGGCGGTAATTTCCGACAACCCCTACTCGGAAATCTGCTTCGACGGCTACCGGCCGCCGAGTTTCCTCCAGGTGGACGGCGCCCGGGAGGTGGGCGTCGAGTTCAACTCGCTTTCCAAGGCCTACAACTGCTGCGGCTGGCGCACGGGCATGCTGCTCGGCAACCGGGACATCATCGCCGCGATGAACAAGATCAAGTCCCACTCGGACCGCGGCATGTTCTACCCGCTGCAGGTCGCGGCCACCGAGTCTCTGAACGGCCCCACCGATTTCATGCAGGCGCGCAACCGTGCGTTCCAGGAACGCCGCGATGTGGTCTTGGACGCGCTGACGGCCATGGGGGTGGCCGCCCACCGGTCCGACGCCACGTTTTATGTATGGGCCGAGGTGCCGGAGGGATCCGGCACGTCCCGGGACTTCTGCTTTAAGGTCCTGGAGGCCGTTTCGGTCTGGATGATCCCGGGGTCCATGTACGGCGCTCACGGTGAAGGCTATTTCCGAATCGCGTTGACGCACCCTTCCGCCCGGCTGGCAGAGGCCATGGACCGGTTGAAGCGCCTGATAGGGTAGCTGGATGGTTCGGAGAGTCGAGGGTTCCAGGGTATCGCATTCCATCAACGAACACGCAACGCAAGGAGGCTGCGATGGTGAAAAGGGCGGTCGTGACGGGTATCGTGGCAATGATGATCGGTGCCGGCACATTCTCCGTGCCGAGTCCGGCGAGTGCGGCCGGTGAGGTGAAGATCGGGCTTTCGGCACCGCTGACCGGCGATTGGGCCGAGTATGGCAACGACTTCAAAAGATCGGTCACCCTGGTAATCGACAAGACCAACAAAGCCGGCGGCATCAACGGCAAGAAATTGGAACTGGTCATCGCCGACAGCCGCGGCGACGCCAAGGAGTCGGTCCTGATCGCCGAAAAGTTCGTGGCCGATCCCGCCGTCATCGCCCAGATCGGCGACTTCAGCAGCTCCAGCACCATGGCGGCGGCGACGGTCTACGAGCAGGCCAGGATGGTCCAGATCTCGCCCACCGCCTCGCACCAGGACTGGACCAAGAAGGGCGAGTTCATGTTCCGCGTCGTAGCCACCCAGGGCTATGAGGGGCCCTACAACGCCCGCTGGGCGGTCAACGACCTGAAAAAGAAAAAGATCGCCACGATCTACATCAACAACGACTGGGGTGTGGACGCCAACAAATACTTCGTGGGCGAGGCCCGGAAACTCGGGGCGGAGATCGCCGCCGAAGAGGCGTTCACCCCGGGTGAAAAGGACTTCAACGCCATCATTTCCAAATTGAAACGTCTGGAGCCGGACCTGGTCTACATGCCGACCTTCTACGCGGATTTTACGGCCATCATGAACCAGGCCGAGCGGGCGCGCTTCAAGCCGACCGTGCTCGCCAACAGCTCGCTTTTTTCGGTCAAAACCCTGGAGATGGGCGGCAAGGCCGTCGAGGGCACCATGATCCCCGTCAACTATTTCAGCAGCGACCCCCGCCCGGCCGCCCAGAATTTCACGAAGGACTACAAGGCCCTTTACGGTGCCGACCCCAATCAGTTCGCGGCGTTGGCCTATGATGCGGCCGGCCTGCTGATAGCGGCGCTCAAGGCGGTGGGCACCGACAACCGCGCCAAGGTGCGCGACGGGCTGCTGGGGCTCAAGGGATACGAGGGCGCCACCGGACCCATCTCCTACGCCGAAGGCCGCGACCCGGCGAAGCAGCTGGTGCGGATCATGATCAAGGACGGGCAGTGGGTGTTGTATAAGCCTTGAATATGCCTTCATTTCTACTTGAACAACTCATCAACGGCTTGACCCAGGGCAGCGTCTATGCCCTGCTGGCCCTGGGTTTCACCCTGATCTTCGGCACCCTGCGCATGGTGACCTTCGCGCACGGCGAAGTCTATATGATCGGGGCCTACATCGGCTTCGAGGTCATCCGCCTGCTCCATCCCAACTTTCTCCTGGCCCTGGTCGCGGCGCTGGCCGCCACCGCCGCTCTGGGAATCGTAGTCGAGATTCTCGCGTTTCACTTCCTGCGAAACGCGCCGCATGCTACCTCGCTGCTGGTCACGATCGGCATCTCGATTCTGCTCGTCAACCTCGCCCAGAAAATCTGGGGACCGGAGACCCAGTCGATCCCCTTCAGCCTCCTCGACCGCCTCGGCGATTTCGAAATCAACGTCGGCGGGGTCTACATCACCTTTCTGCAGATGGCGGTCCTGGGGGTCACGCTGCTGCTGATGCTGGTGCTTTATTTTGTCATCAACCGCACCAAGCTCGGCATGGTCATCCGCGCGACAGCCCAGGACTACGAGGCGGCCTATGCCATGGGGGTCAACGTCAACGTGATCTATATGGCGGCCTTTGCCATCGGGTCGATGCTCGGCGGCGTGGCCGGCGTGCTGATCGGGGTGTATTACAACCTCTTTTACCCGACGATGGGCGGGCTTTACGGCCTCAAGGCTTTCAGCGCCAGTGTCGTCGGCGGGCTGACCAGCCTGCCGGGAGCGGTGGTGGCCGGGTTGATGATCGGCCTGGTCGAAACCTTTTCGGTCGAGTTCGGGGCTTCCAACTTCCGCCATGTCTTTTCTTTTGTATTCATGATCCTGATTCTGCTGCTGCGGCCGGGTGGGCTCTTTGGCGGCAAGGAGATGGCGCACACCCGCGGCGACTGATGCGAGGACTTCGTATAAAACCCAATCTCCGCGTTGCGCTGCGTCCGGCAGGCGCTGCGGCGTACGAAAAGTACGCCTCGCGCTGCCGGACTTGCGCGCCTTGATCTTGGGCTTTGTACAAAGTCCTTGATGAGGATGGCGTTGTTGAGAGATCGTCACGCATGAGTTTCTTAAAAAGCATACTGGCCAATTCGCCGATCCTGCTGATCGTCACGGTCTTCGCCCTGGTGCCGCTTTTCGTCACCAACATGTACCACCTCCAGGTGCTGGTGTTCATCGGCATCTATGCCATCCTGGCGCTCAGCCTCAACCTGCTCAACGGCTACGTGGGGCTGTTGTCCATCGGGCATGCCGCCTTCTACGCGATCGGCGCCTACGCTTCGGCCAAGCTGGCCATCGATCTGCAGCTGCCGTGGGTATTGGCGCTGGCCGGAGCCGGTGCGGTCGCCGGCGGCTTCGGCTACCTGATCGCCAAACCGACCCTGCGCCTTTCGGGGATTTACCTGACGCTCGTGACGCTCGGCTTCAACATGATTCTGTTTCTGGTGCTGCAGAACTGGATGGGCTTCACCAACGGCCCGCTCGGGATCATGGACATTCCTCCGCCCTCGATCTTCGGCGTCGTGCTGGGCTCGCGGCTGCAGTACTATTACCTGATCCTGATCCTGGTGTTGCTGACGGTCTTCAGCATGCACCGGCTGATGGCCTGCCGTTTCGGCCGCGCCCTGACCGCTATCCGCGAAAACGAGCTGGCCGCCGAGGCCACGGGCGTGGACACCACCCGCTACAAGATCCAGGCCTTTGTGCTGGCGGCCGGTTACGCCGGCATCGCCGGCAGCTTCTATGCCCACTTCGTGAAATACATCAGCCCGGACAGCTTCACGATCAATGAGTCATTCATCCTGCTCGCCATGCTGGCCTTCGGCGGCCAGGGCAATCTGATCGGCCCGATGGTGGGAGCGGCGGCCCTGGTCCTGATTCCGGAGGTTTTCCGTCCGCTGCAGGAATACCGCATGTTCGTCTACGGCGGCATCCTCATCGTCATGATGCTGGTACGGCGTCAGGGGCTCCTGGGAGGCCGCTCCTACCGCCTGCGGCTCACCCGGTTCGATCCGTCCCCCGTCAGGGTCTATCAACGCGGGGACAAGTTTCTGCCGGAGGGCTGAGCCATGGCGTTGCTGCAGATCGAGCAGATCACCAAGGAATTCGGCGGCCTGAAGGCCCTCCGCGCGGTGTCCCTGCACCTCGACGAGGGCGAGATCGTCAGTCTGATCGGTCCCAACGGCGCCGGCAAGACCACGCTTTTCAACTGCATCACCGGCACCATGCCGCCCGACCGTGGATCGGTGCGGTTCAACGGAGAGGAAATCGTCGGCCGGCCGCCGCACGAGGTGGCGCGCCGCGGCATCAGCCGGACCTTCCAGCACATTCGGGTGTTCGGCCAGATGTCGGTGATCGAGAACGTCATGGTCGGCCGGGACTTCAGAGGCCGAACCGGTATCTTCAGCGCGCTGCTGCGGCCCCCGCGGGTCGGACGCGAGGAGACCGAAAACCGTGAGCGCTGCTTGGAGGTCTTAGCCCTCTTCGGCGAGCGGCTGCTGCCGCGCCTGGACCAGCCGGCCCGCGAGCTCTCCTACGCCAACCGCCGCCGGCTGGAGATCGCCCGGGCGCTGGTGTCCGGACCCAAACTCATTCTGCTCGATGAGCCGACGGCCGGCATGAACCCCCATGAAACCCAGCAGGTGGTGGACCTCATTCGCCTGATCTGCGAACGCGGCGGTGTCGGACCGCATCGTAGTTCTCGACCACGGCGAGAAAATCGCCGAAGGTCCGCCCGCCGCCATCGCGGCCGACCCGACGGTCATCGAAGCCTACATGGGAGGGCGCCGGCGTGCTCAGGCTGACTGACGTGCACACCTTTTACGGGCCGATCCAGGCGCTGCGGAACGTTTCCCTGACCGTCCAGGCGGGCGAAATCGTCTCGCTGCTCGGCGGCAACGCCTGCGGCAAATCAACCACCATGAAGACCATCCTCGGTCTGGTGCGGCCGAAGATGGGAACGGTGGAGTTCCTCGGCCGGCGCATCGACCGGCTGCCGTCCTCGGACATCGTCCGATCCGGAATCGCACCGGTGCTGGAGGCGCGACGCCTGTTCCCGTATCTGACCGTGCACGAAAATCTGCTGATGGGCGCCTACACCCGCCGGGACGCCGCCGGGATTCGTGACGATATCGAGCGCATGTGCGCGCTGTTTCCGGTGGTGCAGGAGCGCAGCCGCCAGCTGGCCTCGACCTTAAGCGGCGGCGAGCAGCAGATGGTGGCCATGGCGCGCGCCCTCATGGCCCGGCCGCGGCTGCTCATCATGGACGAGCCGTCCATGGGCCTGTCGCCGCGTTATGTCGACACGGTCTTCGAGATCATCCAGACGATCAACCGGAAGGAGGGCGTGGCCGTCCTGATCGTCGAGCAGAACGCGAACATGGCGCTGACCATTGCCAGCCGCGGTTACGTGTTGCAGACCGGTGAGATCGTCCTGCACGACACCGCCGAAAACCTGAAGAACAACCCGCTGATGCAGAAGGCGTATTTAGGGGTGGCCTAAAACGTAGAACTTAAAACTCTTCTGGAGAAAGCAATGAACAAAATCGAACGTGTGGATCGTGTTCTGAAAGGCGAGGAGGTGGACTACCCGCCCATCTGCCTCTGGTACCATTTCGGTGTGCAGCACGGCGGCGGCGAGCCGTTCGCCCGTATCACGCTGGAATTTTTCAGGCATTACGACTTTGATTTTCTCAAGGTGATGAACGACTATTACTATCCGACGCCTCAGGGGCTCGATGCGGTGCGCACCCGGGAGGACCTGCAAAAGTTCACGACCTTCGACGTGGAGCGCTGCGAATGGCGCGAGCAGTTCAAGGCCCTGCGCATCATCTCCCGCGAACTCAAGGGCCGCGCCCACTTCATCGACACGGTGTTCGACCCCTGGCAGAGCATTCGGCGCAGCGTCGCCGGCGAGAGCATGGAGCATCTCGCCCAAAACGAACCCGAAGCCCTGCATGCGGCGCTGGCGGCGGTATCCGACAATCTGATCGCCTACGCCCGAAAGTCGCTGGAGATCGGGGCCGCCGGAATTTTCATGTCCGTGCCGGCCGCGCGGGAACTCGTCAGTCGCGATATCTTCCTGACCTTCGTTAAGCCGTATGCACAAAAGGTATTCGCAGCCGTTTCCGGGCAGGGGCGGATGAACACCGCCCATATCCACGGTGAGAACCTCTACATGGACGAATGCCTGGATTTCCCGGTGAACATCTTCAGCTGGTGGGACCGCGGCCCCCACGGACCGTCCATGGACAGCATCAAACAGCGCTTTTCCGGTTCCGTCATGGGGGGGATCGACCAGACCCTTCTCACACGGCACTCGCCGGCCTTTCTCAAGAACCATGTGGCCGAGGGGGTCGCTCTCGGCGGCGACCGACGATTTTTCATGGCCAACGGCTGCAGCATCGACACCTGGGTAAACCCGGACATCGTGCGTGCCGTGGTGGCGGCCGCGCGCGCCGGCCAAAAGCGATCCGATATCTCATTACTCTAAACGCAGAGGAATTATGACCCCGTCCGTGACACAGGCAGAAATGATCGCAAAGGTTCGCGCGGCCATCAAGGACCGCGCCACGTGGTTTGCCCTGCTCTATCGGAGCTTTCAGGAGGCCTTCCCGGCGCCGGAGGTTGAACGGCTGGCGCGCAGGGCCATCTTCGAGTTCGGCCGCATGAAAGCCCGCAACGACCCTGCGGACTTCAGCGCGCGCGCCTGGGTGGAAAAGCACGTCTCCAAGGGCTCTGCGCTGGTTTTCGACTCCGACGTCGAGATCAACGACGGGAGCGCGGTGCAGCGCATGAAATTCTGCGCGCTGGTCGAGGCCTGGCGGGAAATGGGCTGCTCGCCGGAGGAGATCGATCTCTTTTGCGACATCGCCATGGAAGGCGACCGCGGCCGGGCCGACGCCCACGGAGTCCGCATGGAGCTGGAGGAGCGTATCGCCCGCGGCAACCCCTACTGCCAACTCAAGATATTCGACCGCTGATGTCACAACGTACCGGCAATATCTATCTCTGTGGAATGATCGGCTCCGGCAAGACCACGATCGGCCGGCGCCTGGCGGAAGAGCTCGAATGGCCCTTCATCGACCTGGATCGGGAGATGGACCGGATCTTGGGTTATTCGTTTCACCGGCTGGTCCAGGAAAAGGGTTGGGTGGCCTTCCGCGAGTTGGAATATTCGATCTGCAAACGCTTCGCGCGCCGCGAAAAATCCCTGATTTGCCTGGGGGGCGGGACGGTGCGCTATGAATGGAACATGGACGTTCTGCGCGGCACGGGTTTCTTCGTGCTTATGACGGCACCCCTGGACGAGCTGGTGCGGCGGGTGCGCAACGAGCAGCGCCCGCGCGTGAACCTCGGCACCTCGCTCGAGGAAGACCTGCGGACCATCTGGGAGCAGTCGGAGGAAAAATACCGCCGCGCCGCGGATGCGGTGGTGGATACGGGCGGAAAAAGCATCGAAGCGGCCGTGGTGGAACTGCAGTCGGTCGTCCGCCGTTATCTGCCCGGGTGAAC
>JALOPB010000228.1 GCA_025454115.1 Desulfobacterales bacterium
GTGTGCCCGGGCGGCCAGCTCGATCGCATCGTAGAGCCTCGAGCTGTATATTACGGCATTTTGCGGCATGCGGTTTACGCGCCTTAACAGGCTGGTTGGACTGGTCTCTCGAACAATCGGTATGGAAATCAAAACTATAAACGGCCATACCGTAGCGGATGGGACGCAATAGAAATTGAAAACATAATTTTTAGTATATTATTTTTATTGAAGCTTGTTCAATATTTTTATTGACTTTATCGACGCGAATTGGATACAGGCATTTTGTATAATGTATACAATTTAGGTTAGGCGGCGTTGTGGGGAGAATGGAAAATCCGCAGTCAAAAAAGGAGGCCCTGGCGGCAAGCCGAATCGATATCCGCACCCTGCACCAGGATGTGGCCGGGAAGATCCGAGAAATGATTCGAAAGGGCGCATTGACCCGCGGACAGCGAATCATCGAAGCCGAGCTATGTGAACAGATCGGCGTGAGCCGAACCCCTCTTCGGGAAGCTCTGCGGGTGCTGGAATCAGAGGGCCTCGTAGAACTATTCCCCCATAGAGGCGTACACATTCGGCAGCCATCGATGCGAGAAATTGAAGAGATGTTCGAAGTCATGAGCGTGCTGGAGGGAACCTGCGCCCGGCTGGCCGTTAAGAATATGACCCAGGCTGGATGGCGGAGGATCGAGCGGCTGCACCAGAGGCTTGAAAACCACTACGCGGAGGGCGACCGCGATAAATACGTTGCCGTCAACAACGTGTTACATTCTTTCGTCCAAGAACTGGCCGGCAACCGCGTTTTGGACGACATCTTGCGTCGGCTGCGGGAGAAGGTCGCCCTTTATCGGCACCAGCAACTTTACGAACCTCGCCGTTTCGATGAATCCATGCGCGAACATCGGGATATCCTGGAGGCATTGCGCCGCCGCGACCCGGATGCGGCTGAAGACTGCATGAAACGCCATCTCGACCGGCAGTGCAAGGCGCTGGTCCATCTCTATGAAACGCGCGACGTCGGTGAATAACACAGTTGCTTTAACCCCGGAACTCCATGAATGGAGATCTCTCAACGAAAGGAGACGTGAAAATGCACCCGAAAGAATCAGGCCGAAGAGGATTGGCGATGCTGGTTGCAGTGCTCGTGGGCGTGGGGATTTTTATTTCGGCAGATTGTCCGGTGATGGCGGCGGAACTCAAAATTTCCCACCAGTTCGCCGAATCGGACGCCCGCCACGATCTCGCAGTTCAATTTGCTGAAAAAGTGCAGAAAGCCACGGCCGGTGCCGTGACGTTCAAGGTGTATCCCTCATCTGCGCTTTTCAAACCGGGGGCGCAGTACGAGGCCATGCTCAAGGGTGCGCTGGACATGTCGGTCTTTCCGCTGGCCTATGCCTCCGGCAAGGTGCCCGAATTCGAAATCACGCTCATGCCCTGCATCATTTCGGACGTGGATGGAGGCATGGCCTGGCGCAACAAGGAGATCGGCCGACGCGTGGCCAAAATCTGCGAAGACAAGGGCATGAAAATCCTGACCTGGCTCTGGTACGGCGGTGGCATCGGCAGCCGGGGCAAACCCGTTATTTTGCCGGCCGATGCCGCCCAGCTGAAGTTTCGTGCGGCCGGAAAAATGTTTGAAACCATGCTCAACGCCCAGGGCGCCTCCATTACCAGCATGGCGTCCTCCGAAATTTACATGGCCTTTCAGACCCGTGTCCTGGACGCCTGCCTGACCTCGGCCGAATCCTTCATTTCCTTCCGCCTCTATGAGCAGCTGGAATACTTCAACACGCCTGAAAACTACGCGATCTGGTACATGTGCGAGCCGCTGGTGGTCAGCATGAAGACCTGGGCGTCCTTGTCTCCGGATCAACAGAAAATCTTCGAAAAAGTCGGCCTGGAAATGGAAAAGAAAGCCCGCGACGACGCCGTCGCGGCCAACAAGGAAGTAACCAAGGTCTTCACCGAAAAAGGCGTTAAAGTCCACGTGATGACCAAGGAAGAATGGCAGGCCTGGGAAAAAGTAGCCAGAGATACCGCCTGGAAAGCCTTTGCCCAAGCCGTTCCGGCCGGCAAGGAGCTTCTGGATTTGGCATCGAAATAGCCCGGTTCATCTTCGGCTCGGCAGCGCCGTTCTCCGCCTCGGCGCTGCCGGAAGGAACCTTCCCGAAAACCAATACGGCTATGACCATTGCGTGCTTGCGCGACCTGAGCCATGGGAGAAGCGACCATGTCCGAGCCTCGAAATCCTTTCTTCCAGTTGATCGACCGGCTGTCTCAAATCTCTGGATACATCGCAGCCCTGTCCATCCTGGCTGCAACCCTGATCATCGTCCATCAAGTCGTGGTGCGGTACGTCTTCAAAATTCCAACCATATGGCAGGTGGAGACGGCCATCTATTTGCTCATCGCCGCGACCTTTCTGGGTGCACCGTATGGTCTGAAGGAGAACGCTCACATCAACATCGATCTTTTGATCATAAAGCTTCCCGCCGCCGGACGTCGGAAGCTTGATATCGTCACATCGGTTATCGCCATGCTGTTTTGCTTTTTTTTGGCTTACCGGGGTGGGGTCATGTGGTGGGAGGCGTTCGAAGGCAACTGGCGCTCATCGTCGCTGCTTTCGGTGCCCCTGGTCTACCCCTATGCGCTCATTCCGGTGGGGATGTTTATTACCGGGCTTCAGTACATCGTCAAGATCACCGGGATGCTTTTCCCGGCCGCCCGGGCCGCGTCCCGCTTCGAGCCTTCTGCTGGCCGTTAACGACTGGACCTCGCCTCCGCAACAGAAAGGAAATTCAATATGGATCCGCTGGTTATCGGCGCTATCGTCATTCTGATCGCCATGGTCTTTCTGTTCAGCGGCATGCCCATCGCCTTCGCCCTGGGGATGACATCCCTCGTGGCCATGTTCCTCTTCATGGACGTTTACCAAATCTCTGTCCTGGCAGAGACGGTCTTTGAAGGGGTCAACGACTTCGGCATGTTGTCGATTCCGCTCTTCATTTTTATGGGCATGATTGCAGCCCTCACCCGCGCCGGCTCGGATCTGTACGAGTGCTTCCACCGCTGGCTTTATAAAGTGCCCGGCGGATTGGGCATCGGCAACATCGGCGCCTGCTCCATCTTTGCCGCCTTGACCGGCTCCAGCCCGGCCTGCGCCGCCGCCATCGGGACCATGGGCATCCCCGAGATGCGCCGGCGCGGCTACGCCGAGGGTCTGGCGACCGGCATCATCACCGCCGGCGGCACCCTGGGCATCCTGATCCCCCCCAGCGTCACCATGATCGTTTACGGCATGGCCACCGAGACATCCATCGGCAAGCTCTTCATCGCCGGAATTCTCCCGGGGTTGCTGATGACGGCGCTGTTTTCCGTCTGGGTGCCGTTTTCCTATCTGCGCAACCGCCGCCTGAAGCTGGCGGCCGGCGTGCACCTTCCCGAGGAAACCACTTACTCGCTCGGGGAAAAGCTGGCGATTACCGCCAAGATCCTGCCGCTGGTGATCGTGGTGGCGCTGGTTCTTTCCTCGCTTTACACCGGCTGGGCCACGCCCAGCGAGGCCGCGGGCGTGGGGGCTTTTCTGGTGCTCGTCGTGGCCATGGTTTTCTATCGGATTTACCGCATCCAGGATTTGAAAAACATCCTCATGCGCACCTGCAAGGAAAGCACGATGATCATGATGATCATCGCCACTTCCTTTCTTTTCGGCTCGATCCTGACCAATCTCTATATCGCCCAAACCCTGGCCCAGCAAATCGTGGCGCTTCAGGTCAACCGCTGGATCATCATGGCCCTCATCAATGTTCTGCTGCTCGTGGGCGGATGCTTCCTGCCGCCGGTTGCCATCATTCTCATCATCTGCCCCATTCTGCATCCCATCATCACCGGGTTGGGCTTCGACCCCATCTGGTTCGGCGTCGTCATCACCCTGAACCTCGAAGCCGGCCTCATCACACCCCCCGTGGGATTGAACCTCTATGTCGTGCAGGGCATTGCGCCCGACATCCCGCTGGCCACGGTGCTGCGGGGTTCGATACCTTTTATATTGCTACTGCTGCTGGGAATCGTCATTTTATGTATTTTCCCGCAGCTGGCCACCTGGCTGCCGGCGCAAATGATCGGCTGACCTTCTTCGAATCTATCGGGAAAGCGAACCGTTATCCGGTTATAGAAAAGGAATCCGACCGATGAGCAGATCTTTGGAGAATATCAGAGTCGTAGACCTCAGCCATGTGCTGGCGGGTCCCACCTGCACGATGTTTCTGGCCGATCTCGGGGCCGAGGTGATTCATGTGGAACCGCTGCATGGAGACGATGCACGCGAGTTCGGGCCTTTCGCGGGCAAGGGCGGGAAAAACCACTCGGGTTATTTTATCAGCCTCAACCGCAACAAAAAGAGTCTCGCGCTGGACCTGAAACAGGCGAAGGGGAAGAAAATTCTCACGGATTTGATTAGAATCTCGGATGTGGTGGTCGAAAACTTCAGACCCACGACGATGCGTAAATTAGGCTTCGGGTGGGAGGAACTGCAACGAATCAACCCCAGGATCATTTATGCGTCCATCAGCGGATTCGGTCAGGATTCGCTGCCGGGCTATGATGCCCGCCCCTCCTACGACATGGTGGCCCAGGGCTACAGCGGCCTGATGAGCATTACCGGGCCGGAAGGAGGCCCCCCGTGCCGGGTGGGTTCATCGGTCGGCGACATTTTTTCGGGGCATCAGGCAACCATCGCGATATTGGCGGCGTTGCTGCACCGGGAAAAAACCGGCCGAGGGCAGCATTTCGACGGAGCCATGATCGATGGGCTTTTCACCGTGCTGGAGAATGCCGTCGTGCGCTATACCATCAGCGGCGAGGTCCCCGGGCCGCTCGGCAGCGCACATCCCTCGATTGTTCCCTTCCAGTCCTTTCCGACCCAGGACGATTCCCATGTAATCATAGCGCTTGGAAACGACAATTTGTGGAAAAACTTCTGCAACCTAATCGGCCGAGAGGACCTGTGCGAGCACCCCAACTTCGCCACGAATCCGTTGCGAACCAAAAACCGCAAAGAGCTGGAGCAGATCCTGATCCCGGAGTTCAGAAAGAAGACCCGCCGGGAATGGCTGGACCTGCTGGGCCAGGCTGATTTGCCCCACTCGCCGGCCAACAACGTCAAAGAGATCTGCGAAGACCCTCATATCGCCTATCGCAACATGCTGGTGGAAATCGACCAGCCCCGGGTCGGTAAAATGCGGATCGTAGGCTCTCCCGTCCGTCTGTCCGAAACCCCCGGCGAGGTTTATGCTCCAGCTCCTCTGCTGGGGCAGCACTCCGATGAAATTCTGGAAAAAATTCTTGGTTACAAGAAAGAGGAGATTGAAATGCTGAAAGGAGAAAATGTAATCAACCGCTCAGTTTGATT
>JALOPB010000229.1 GCA_025454115.1 Desulfobacterales bacterium
TTCTCAATCGGGTCGCCGGAGGTTTCCCATGGCTTTTCTGACATCACCGGAGCTGGAGCGCTACGACAGGCAGATCCGCATTGCCGAGATCGGAAAGATAGGCCAGGAAAAGCTGAAAAGAGCGCAGGTCTTTATCGCCGGAGCCGGCGGGCTCGGCTCCCCGATTGCCATCTATCTGGCCGCGGCCGGCGTGGGCGCCATCCGGATCGTCGATCGGGACCGGGTGGATGCGAGCAACCTGAACAGACAAGTGCTGCATTGGAATGACGATATCGGCCGGGCCAAGGCGGATTCGGCCCGAGAAAAGCTTGTACGTTTGAATCCGGCCGTCCGCATGGAAGCCATTTGCGATACCATCACCCCTGAAAATGTCGCCCAACTGGTGGCGGGGTTCGATCTGATTGTGGATGCCATGGATAATTTGCCGACCCGTTACTTGTTGAACCGGACGGCTATCGAAAAAAACATTCCGTTTTTCCATGGCGCCGTCTATGGCTTCGAAGGAAGGGCGACGACCGTCATCCCCCGAAAGACGGCATGCCTTCGATGCATGTACCGAGGCCCCATACCGGAGGAGACATTTCCGGTGATCGGCGTGGCGCCCGCGGTGATCGGATCCATCCAGGCCACGGAGGTGATCAAATGGATCGTCGGGATCGGCGCCCTTTTGGAAAACCGGATGCTGGTTTACGACGGTCTCGCCATGCGCTTCACCGAATTCAGGATTCAAAGAAATCCGGGCTGCGATCACTGCTCGGATTCCTCAGGAAAGGAATGATCCATGGGCGTTCACGTGCACATTCACAAGACCCATCGCGTAGCCACGGGCGGGAAAGAGGTGGTCCGGGCCGAAGGCAATTGCGTGGGAGAGTGCCTGGAGCACCTGGTGAAGCAATACCCGGGCATGAAGGATGTGCTCTTCGATCAGAAGGGCAGCTTGCGGAACATCATCGAAATCTACGTCAATCATGAAAGCGCTTATCCCGATGAGCTGAAAAAGACGGTCAGAGACGGCGACGAAATTCATCTGACCTTCATGCTGGCCGGAGGGTAGGACATGGGACCCCGGAGGCTCAGGCCAGAAGCCTGGTCTGCTCACTCCAGCCCCCTAAGTAGTAAATAGGTAAATAGGGGACGCTCTCATTATTTAATTTTAAGATTGATACGGTCATCATCTTTATGATATGTAGAAAGTATGCCACGCAAATCACGAATTGACGCACCGGGCGCGCTCCACCATGTGATCGCACGCGGAATCAACCGGGAAAAGATATTCCGGGACGATGAGGACAAGAAGAACTTCATCGAGCGTCTTGGCGGACTTTTGAAGGATTCCGGAATCCAGTGCTATGCCTGGGCGCTGCTCGACAATCATTTTCACCTCCTGCTCCGAACCGGAACCGTTCCAATTTCAACCCTGATGCGAAGGCTTCTGACCGGCTATGCAGTGAGCCATAACTTGCGCCACGAAAGATCCGGCCACCTTTTCCAGAACCGCTACAAGTCTATTTTATGCCAGGAGGATCGCTATCTTCTCGAGCTGGTGCGCTACATTCATCTGAATCCCTTAAGGGCGAAAATCGCTTCGGACCTGGATCAACTCGAAACATACCCCTTCTGCGGGCATAGCGTTCTGATGGGCAGGCATGAGAATGTATGGCAGGATAGGGACTATATTTTGTGCCGATTCGGAAAGAGGGTTTCCCCGGCGAGAAGACGGTACCGGCGATTTGTAGAGAAGGGGGTTCCCACTGGCCAACGAGCCGACCTCATCGGCGGAGGGCTTATACGGAGCGCGGGCGGTTGGTCTGGTGTGAAGGAGCTTCGCCGAGAGAAGGCCTATGCAAAGGGTGACGAACGCATTCTGGGCGACGGAGACTTCGTTGAAAAGGTATTGGCCCATGCGCAGGAAGCCCTGCAGGACAAATATAGCTTGCAGGCCAAAGGTTTTGACTTTGAGAAAGTCCTTCAGCGCGTCGGCAAAGTGCTCGGCATGAGCCGCGAAGAGATTTTGGACGCGGGAAAAAGCCGAAGAACAGTGTGTGCCCGCAGTCTTCTTTGCTTTTGGGCTGTCGGGGACCTGCGGATCAGCATGACCAGTCTTTCCGCTCGGCTCAATATTTCAGTGAATTCTATCAGCAAATCAGTGGCAAGAGGAAAGATATTGGCAAAGAAGCTTGGCTACTCTTTGACCTGATAATAAAGGTTAGAAAGCGAGAGCGTCCCTAAATTTTTTAATGATAATAAAAGTTAGAAAGTGAGAGCGTCCCTAATTTTTTTTAAATTTTTTTTTTGCGGCAGCTGGGACCGGCGACGGTGATGGGAACGGTTTATCAAGCCTGGATCACGGCTGAGGGCAAGGCGTTTCGCGGCCTGGCTGCCCGGGAGGAAGGCAGGCCAAAGAAGAGGGCTTTGTAATAAGGATCCAGGTTCAAGGCGTGCAAATCCCGCAGATCGAGGCGTACATCGGGTACGCCGCAGCAACTGCGGGATGCAGCGCAACGCAAAAATTAAGCTTTTTATAAAGCCATCAAACGGGGATCATGACGACCGGGGCCGTCGTGCACTTCAGCACCCGCTCGGCCACACTGCCGAAGTTGAAATGCCCCTCGCTGCCGCGGTTAGCCATCACGACGATGTCGATCTTTTGCTGGCTGATGATTTTAAGGATTTCCTTGGCCGGCTCGCCGACGGCGATATGCCGGATGTACAGCGGGCATTCGTTCAGGAATTTGTCGCAGATCTCGCTCAGGCGGGATTCCGCCGTCTGCTTCTCCCACTCCTGCATCTTCTTCAACTCCTCCGGGTCGAATTGCCCATAGGAGGCGCCGAAGGCGGGGTAGTCCTTCATCACGTAAAGAATGTGGATTTCCGCTCCGAATTTTTGCGCCAACTCCGTAACCAGTGGCAGCGCCTTGCCGGCATTTTCGGAAAAATCCGTCGGCCACAGTATCCGGTTGATTCCCATAATCTTCCTCCTTCGGGTGAGCGAGCATTTAGGGTAAGGGCGTCTTTTAGCACCTTCACAGGGGCGGTGCAATAGTTACCAGAACCCGCATATCCGTTTCGGCCCGCACCCCATGCGGCTCGCTGATGTCCGAGATCAGCACATCGCCGGTGCCGGCCGGCAAGGTCTGGCCGTCCTTCCCGAGAAAGAGCCCCTTGCCCTCCAGCACGACGATGCTGAGCTGACCGTCCGTGTCGTGCGAGTGAATCGGCAGTTCCTGACCGGCCTTGAAATTGAAGTTCAGCACCCGGAAATAAGGCGAATCGTGAACCAGGAGCCTCGCCATGGCCAGGTCGTTGAATTTTCCGTCCTTAAACACCTCGACGCGTTTGAGCATCTGCGCCTCCTTCTTGCGATGTTTTCCCCTCTGTGATCGTCCTGATAGGCGTCGATATCGTCACAGTAAATCGCAGAGCGGGTGAAGTCAAACCGCAGTTCAGGCCCTCCTAGAATAAAAGGCGGCCGGAGATAGGGCCGCTTCCGTTCGACTGCATGGGGCCAACCGGCCTATCCTCCGCCGACAAGCAGCATGAACCGGATGCGGTCGCCATCCCTGAGCTCGCGCTTGGGCAGGTTCTCGCGGGCCAGGAAGCCTTCGTCGTTCACCATCACCTGAATGGTCAGGTCCAGCTGCCCCTCCCCGTCGAGGAGCACCTCACGGGCCTTGGAACCGAAAAGACCGGTGATCTGGTGCACCAAGTCCAAAAGGCTCGCCCCGTTCCCGATCTGAACGTCTGTCTTCTTGCCGATGACCGCCGCGAGCGTCGGCAGGCCTAAACATTCAACGGTGACTTTCATGGACTTCTTTCTATTTATAGTGGCGCAAATGTTATAGTGGCGCAAATGCGTCCGAGAGCCCCGCCTGGATGTTTCACGGCAGCATCGCCAAGGCTTTCGCGAAAAAGTCATCATCGCCGAAATTGCCCGACTTCAACGCCAGACACAGCTGCGGTTCATCTTCCGTGACCGTCCACGGCACACCCGGTGCGATTTCAGGGCCGATGCGGAGCGAACGGACCTGAAGGGCGGCCATCACCGCTCCGGACGTCTCGCCGCCGGCGACGATGAAATTGCGCATCCCCGCCTGGCGCAGCCGCAGCGCCAGCTCGCCCATGGCCTGCTCGACGAGTCGCCCCGCGGCCTCGCGCCCCAGCTGCGCCTGCACAGCGGCCACCTGTTCGGGTTCCGCCGTGGAGTAAATCAGAACGCTGCCTTCCCCGACCCGGCTCGCCGCCCATCGGGCGATGTCCGCGATGATCGGTTTGCCGGCGGCCAGCTCGAGCGGATCGATACATACGGACGGGCCGGCGGCCGACATCCGCCCGACCTGGCGCTGCGTGGCGGCCGAACAGCTCCCGGATAGAATCGCCGTGCCGCCCGTCAGCTTCGGCAGCGACACCGGGCCGGTCGAATCCGCCAATAGGCCTGCCCGGCGAAAGTTCGCCGGCAGTCCCATCGCCACCCCGGAGCCCCCCGTTAATAGCTTCAATCCGGCACAGGCCTCCCCGATCACGACTAGGTGCCGGTTCGTCAAAGCGTCCACCACCGCGTGGCGGCATTTCCGCCCGGCAAGCTCCTGCAAACGGTCGCGCACGGCCTGCGGCCCCCGGTCCACCGTCGCATAGTCGACCAAAGCCACCGTTTGAGAATTCCGGACCTGTTTGCCCAGAAGCCGGACCAAATTCGAGTCGGTCATCGGGGTCAACGGATGATGGCGCATGCTGGACTCCGACAATAAATCCTCCCCGACAAAAAGATGGCCACGGTAGACCGTGCGGCCGTTTTCCGGAAAGGCCGGGCAATACACCGTGATGGCCTCACCGAGACGCTCCAGCAACGCCTCCGCCACCGGTCCGATGTTGCCTTTCTCGGTCGAATCGAAGGTCGAGCAGTACTTGAAGAAGATCTGGCGGGCGCCCTGAGCGAGCAGCCAGTCGCAGGCTGAGAGCGAATCGGCAACCGCCTGCGTCGGCGGCGCCGTGCGGCTCTTCAGCGCCACTACCACCGCCTGTGCATTGCGAAGTACGAGATCGGGCGGCGGCAGGCCGATGGTCTGCACCACCGACATGCCGTGCCTGCTCAGCATCAGCGCCAAGTCGGTTGAGCCGGTCACGTCATCCCCAATGGCACCGATCAAAAGCGGCATGGCTGCATCCTCCCCTGCCCGCAGAGACGTCAACGGGACTTCCAACGTTCTTACCGACTGCGACCGCCTTGCGACCGTCCCGGCGGTCCGGCCTTCTCTTACCATCATTTCTTTAGGCTTTTCAAATCCCCTGCCGGAGTGATAGATACGAATCGACCACAAATTTTTGACAACTGCGCTGACCCTTTTCACCCGGGATCGATCATGATGGAGGCTGCAGGTACGCATAGCCTGTTC
>JALOPB010000230.1 GCA_025454115.1 Desulfobacterales bacterium
ACAGCATGGCGGACGCCGACGACCTGCGCAAGGCCATGGGCAAGAAGATCACCGAGATCATGGCGGCCCATCGGGAGCGCTTCATCCAGGGCGCGACGGAAAACGGGGTGACTCCGGAGAAAGCGGCCACCATCTTCGACTTGATGGAAAAATTCGGCGGTTACGGGTTCAATAAGTCGCACAGCGCCGCCTATGCGCTCATCGCCTATCAGACCGCTTACCTGAAGGCGCACTTCCCGGTGGAGTTTCTGGCCGCGCTGCTCACCAGCGAAATGGGCTCCATCGACAACATCGTCAAGTTTGTCGCCGAATGCCGCCGTCATGACATCCCGGTGCTGCCGCCGGACATCAACCGCAGTTTCAAGGAATTCACGGTGGACGGCAACCGGATCCGCTTCGGCCTGGTGGCGGTGAAGAACGTGGGTGAGGGCGCGATCGATGCCATCATCGATGCGCGCCGGGAGCGGCCGTTCGCCTCGTTTTTCGACTTCTGTGAGCGGGTGGATCTCAAGAAAGTCAACAAGCGTGTCATCGAAAGCCTGATCAAGTGCGGAGCGTTCGACACCACCGGCCTGCGGCGCTCCCAGATGATGGGCGCCCTGGAACTGGCCTTGGACTACGGCCAGCGGGCTCAAAAGGAGCGCTGTGATCCCCAAATGGGACTCTTCGGCGGGGTGGAGTGTCCGCAGCCCGTGAACCTTCCGGCCGTTGCCGACATCGATGAATGGGATGACCGTCAGAAACTGGCCTTCGAGAAGGAATCGCTGGGGTTTTATCTCAGCGGCCATCCGCTGACGCGGTTCGAGGACCTCCTCAGCAAGTTTACCACGGCCGATGCCTTTTCCATCAAGGAGGCCCCGGACGGCGCCTCCGTGCGCATCGGCGGCCTGGTCCGCGGCACCAAGACGATCAAGACCAAAAAAGGCGACCTCATGGCGTTCGTGACCATCGAGGACATGCACGGTGCCCTGGAAGTGACGGTGTTCTCGCGCCTCTATGCGGGTTGCGGGGATCTGTTGACGGAGGATAACGCCGTTTTGGTGCAGGGCCAGGTCCAGAAGGACGAGCAGTCGGTCAAATTGGTCGCGGACAGCATGATCGCCCTGGAAAAAGCCGAAGAAACCTGGACCGCCAGCGTCCATGTCAACCTGGAGCTCGGCCGCACCGACCGGGATTTGCTGCTCCGGCTGCGGGACTTGCTGCAACGCTTCCCCGGGCCGTGCAAGGCCTATCTGCATTTGCACGGTCCGACTCATACGGAAGCCTTGATCGAGCTTTCGGATCACTATCATCTCAAAGCCGGGCCGGCGCTGCGACGCGAGGTTCGGGAGCTGCTGGGGTATGCGGCGGTCGAAACCCGCTGCACATCGGTGGAACGTGCGCGCGAGAGGTTCGGTCCCGGCACGCGGCTGAACGGCACGAGGGCTGCCGCGCGCTAGCGGCGCGTCAGCGCCATCGCGGCCAGCGTGCCCGGGTGCTGACCACGATGCGGACGCGCTCCGGATGGGGCGGCGCTGCGCTGAGCGAAAGCGGCCCCGTACGGGTTGAAAATCTGGCTAATGACCGCCGGGTTCTGTTTCAGGTCCCCCGCGTCACGGGGTCCAACCCGGTGGCAGGCTGAAACCGCTTTGACGTGGGAGGTAATCATCTAGCCATGACTGCTCCGGCCATCGATACGGCCACCACCCGTCGCAGCTCTACGCTGGCGTTGGGTGCGCTTGCCGGTCTCTTTCTGCTATCGGCCTGGTCCGCGACGTTTATCCTGACGGACGACAACCAGATGGTGTTTTCCACCGGCGTCCTGGTCTGCGTGTGGCTTTTCAGCCGGTCCAAAAATGAGACCGGAGATTTCAACCGCGTGGTGGTCATTGTACTGGGATCCTATCTCAGTCTGCGCTACTGGATGTTCCGCACGACCGCCACGCTTTCTTACACCGGCTTCTGGGATTTCGTTTTCCTGATGCTGCTGTACCTCGCCGAGACTTACGGGATCTTCACCCATCTGGTCGGCCTTTTCGTCAACGTGGCGCCGATCCGGCGGCGCCGGGCGCCGCTGCCGGCGGACCGCTCGCTCTGGCCGAGCGTGGATGTGCTGATTCCGACTTACAATGAACCGGTCGAGATGGTGACCCTTACGCTGACCGCCTGCACCCAGTTGGACTATCCCAAAGGCAAACTCAACGTTTTCGTGCTGGATGACGGTGGGACCACCCAGAAGCTCGATGATCCGGACCTGGTGAGGGCCGAGGCGGCCCGCCGGAGGTCCGTCGCGCTGAAGGCCGCCGCCGCATCCCTGGGCGTGCACTATCTCACCCGTGAGCGCAACATCCACGCCAAAGCCGGCAACATCAACGCCGCGCTGGGCGCGGCCATCCCGGGCTGTGACGATCACCGGATGGCCGCATGTCACAACCCGGGCCTGGGCGCACCGCGGCCGAGCGGCGACCTGGTGCTCATTCTCGACTGCGACCATGTGCCCACGCGCGATTTCCTGCTGCACACGGCGGGCTTCTTCATCGAAGACGAGAAGCTGGCCTGTGTGCAAACCCCTCATTTTTTCATCAATCCCACGCCGGTCGAAAAGAACCTCGGCACCGCCACGATCAGCCCGGGCGAGAACGAAATGTTCTACGGCGGGATTCAGCTGGGGCTGGATTTCTGGAACGCCTCGTTTTTCTGCGGATCGGCGGCGCTGCTGCGTCGTCGGCACCTGATGGACATCGGTGGGCTGGTCGAGGACACGATCACCGAAGACGCCGGCACGGCCCTGCGGCTGCACGCCCGGGGGCTCAACAGCGTCTACCTGAACAAGGCCATGGTCATGGGCCTTTCGCCGGAGTCGTTCGACAGCTTCATCATCCAGCGCAGCCGTTGGGCCAAGGGCATGCTGCAAATCCTGCTGCTGCGGAACCCGCTGCGCGAACAAGGCCTCGCGTTCCCGCAACGCATCTGCTACCTGAACGCGTGTCTGTTCTGGCTGTTCGGATTCGCCCGCATCATTTTCTTCTTGGCGCCGCTGATGTTTCTTATCTTCGGTCTGCGGGTCTACAATGCTTCTCTGATGCAGGTTCTGGTCTATGCCGTTCCTCACCTGCTGGGGTCCTATTTTCTATCCAACTTCCTTTACGGCCGGCTGCGGCACCCGTTTTTCTCCGAGCTGTTCGAAACCATCCAGAGTATCTACCTCATTCCGGCGGTTCTTTCGGTGTTCCTGAATCCATGGTCGCCGCGGTTCCGGGTGACCCCCAAGACCATCTCCCTCGAGCACGACGCGCGCACGCACCTGGCCACCCCGTTTTACCTGATGTTTCTCCTCAATCTGCTGGCGTTCTGCGCGGGCGCGGTCCTGTGGATGAACCAGCCGGCGTTGCTGGATACGATCGCCATCTGCCTGTGCTGGAACACGTTCAACCTGTTTCTGGTAGTCTGCTGTTTGGGAGTCGTCTGGGAGCGGCGTCAGCTGCGCCGGTCGCACCGCTATGCCACCCGCGAGCCGGTTCGGCTGAGGCCGTCGGACGGCGGTGCGCCGCTGGCCGCGACCCTGCGGGATCTTTCGATCAGCGGGCTAGGACTGAGCGTGGTCGGCCGAGCGGCGCCCCGGGCGCAGCATCTGCAGTTGGAGGCCGTCGACAGCTACGGCCACCGCTATGCGCTGCCGGTCCAGGTGCTGCGTGCCCGGGATGAAAACGGGACAACGACGCTGGGATGCCGATTTGTGCCTGGAAACGAGGCCCTGCGGCGGCAGGTGATCGGGTTCGTCTACGGTGACAGCGGCCGGTGGAAATACTTTTCCGAGACGCGCCGCATGAAAACCATCGGCACCGTTCGCGCGTTTTTCCGGCTGATGCGGATCGGGCTGAAAGGCTCGGTGCGGCATGCGGCCGGGTTGATGCGGCTGGCGGTGGAACACATCCGGATCTCTGCCAGGATGGTTCAGAAGGTTCAGCCGGCCAGGATGGTTCAGAAGGTTCAGCCGGCAGACCGCGCGCGTCGGGCCGAGGAACGCTGGTAGGGTTGTAAAACTATACTCAATTGCGGCCATAGCCATTATCGGCGGGCCGTGTTTTCGGCCGCAGCGCGCCGCAACCATCTGTTCAACGAACCAGCGGACGGCAGCCAGCCCGCTTCATATGTGTCCGGACAGCCCCGGAGGACCGATCCCCACGCAGCCGCCGGCCGTCTCTGCCTGTCGGCGGTTCCTCTAGACGGCTGGGGGGCGTGGCAGGATCGCCTGAAAAATTGGTGGCGGCGCGCTGCGGCCGAAAACACGGCCCGCCGAACTTCGGATAGAGTTGAACCTGTTTTTTGCCGGAGCAATAACCCCTACCGCTGATGCGTACGGCCGAGGCGGGCCAGAGTCCGATCGTAGGACGCCCGGGCTTCCAATAGCAGCTCCACCGCACGGCCCTCGTAGCGCGGCGAGAAGTGAAACAGCGTGAATCGGCGGGCATGCGCCAGGGCGGCCAGTTCCCCGGCCTGTCGCGCCGTGAGGTGGTGGGTTGCGGCGGCGCGTTCCCGCTCCCGGTCGAGGAAAGCGGCTTCGATGAAGAGCTGATCCGCATCGTGCGCCAGCGCGGCGATCGCCTCTCGCGCGGCGGCGGAATCGCCGACATCGGTGATGTAGGCGATTTTCTGCCCCGGGGTGACTCGCGCGAGTTTGCGGGTCAGGTGCTCCACGGTGAACGTGCCCCCCGCCTCCCGCGGGCCGGGTTCGATGCTAAACTCTGTCTGCGGATCGACCTGCGCATACAGCGCGGCTTTGAACCGAGCAATCCATGGGCCCGGGGCCAGTCCCAACTCCTCCAGCCCGGTTTTGAGAATGTTGACGTGAAAGCGCTCCGCCAGGCACAGGCCCAGACAGGGGATGCTGTGCTGGAGGACCGCGGCGTCGACCGTCAGGCCGGGTTCGGCGTGCAGCCGGCCGTCAAACGGCTGCGCGACCCGGTCGCCGGCGCCGGCGAAGCCGTCCCCGCAATGATAGGAGCGGCGTAACAGGCGGTCGGCGTGGACCTCGGTCAGGTGCAGCGCCAGGCGGCAGGTGAACCGGTCGACGAGATCCCAGGAATACCCGGCCAGCTTTCCCTCCACGTTGTCGATGAACCCCGTGGGGCCATAGAGGCAGAGGTCCTTCTGCCGGCCGAGAACGCAGCGCAGCAGCTGGTCGAAGCCGATGAAATGGTCCATGTGGGTGTGGGTGACGAACACATGGGAGATTTTCAGGAGCTCGCGCGGGGCCAGACGCGAAAGGTCGCCGAGGTCGAAGAGCATCGCTCGGCGCTCGAATTGAAATGGGATGAACAACCCCGGGTCTTCGAAGGGCCCGTTGACCAGCCGCGGCTGAAACAGGGAAGGCATTACACCGGCAGGTGTTTCTTGACTTGCTGATTGACCGTTAGATAAATGTCTTCATCCGAACCGAAAATATCAACGATGTCCTTATGGTCCAGCAACTTTTCGATAATGAAAGCCGTTAAATAAAGACTGACAATATTGAAATCCGGAACCAGGTTGCGGACCGGTGCGATCTGGTAGTCAATGTCGAAGTCGCTCGCCCGGGTCAGCTTTTCAAGACAGGATCGGATCTGTTCCTCCAGGGAATTCTTATTGGTGGTTTCCACTAGGCTGTTTTCCACCAATTTCATGGCGACGGCGTTGGAGAGTGTATCCATGCAGTCCCGCAGGCTGCTGATGGCCAAGCGGCGCTTGTGCTCTTTGGATGATTCGATTTTAGACAGAATCGAAGATTCCCGCGTACTCGGTCGGAAGACCTTTCCCATACCTTCTGTTCCCTTTCACACCGGTCATTGCAGTCGGTGAGTTTTAAATTCGTAAACGGCTGCGCGCCCTCAACGGGCGGCGGCCTCCTCAACCACCAGCTGCAAGGTTTTGCTGCCGTTCCAGCGGTTCCAGCGCAATTTGTAGGCGATGCGTTCGAAATGCGCCAACGCATCGTACTGCGGATCCGCATGGAATTGTATGGCCGGAAAGCTTCGACGGGCCGGACCCGCAGCCGATCGCAGCACCATCCGCCGGTGATGTTCGCCCACGCGACTGGATGAGACGACCGTTACCCGACGAGCCATGAACAGCGGCTCCGGGTTTTCGGCTCCGAACGGCATCAGTTGTTCGATCTGATCCGCGAGGTCCTCCGATATCGCATCCAACCCCACTTCCGCCTCAATCGGGATCTGCGGGATGAACGTGTCCGAGTTGGCGACGCTGCGGACGGCTGCTTCAAAAGCCTGCTGGAATTCCGGCAGCCGGCTGGCATCGATGCGGAGGCCGGCCGCCTGGACGTGGCCGCCCAGCTCTTCCAGATGCATCCGGCAGGCGGACAGGCAGCTGAACAGGTCGATGCCGGGAATCCCACGGGCCGAGCCGCGGCCGGAGCGCCCCTGGAGGGCGATGAGAACCACGGGGCGATGATATCGGACCATCATCCGGGACGCCGCAATTCCGATCACTCCCGCATGCCATCCCGGATCGGCCAAAACCAGCGTCTGACCTTTCAGGAGGTCCGGCTGACGCGCGATCTGGGTCTGAAGATCTTCCCAGATGCAGCGTTCGAGTTCCTGACGGCTGGCGTTCAGCTGGTTGAGGGTATGCGCCAGCCGTCGGGCGGTATCCATCTGGTCGGCGATCAGGAGGTCTACCGCCAAGCCGGCATGGTCGATCCTGCCGGCGGCGTTCAGCCGCGGGGCCAGGCGAAAAGCGATGTCGTCGGAATCCATCGGGCGGTGGGAGATCCCGGCGGCGTCCAGCAGGGCGGCCACTCCCGGCCGCCGGCCGGATCCGATCACCTCGAGACCGGTTTTCGCCAGGATACGGTTTTCCTCCAGCAGCGGCACCATGTCCGCGATGGTGCCCAGGGCCACCAGATCGCAGAGGAAACGCAGATTGGGTTCGGTGCGCTCGGCCCAAAACCCGGTTTCGCGCAGGCGTCGCCGCAGCGCCACGGCCAGGTAAAAGGCCACGCCGACGCCGGCCAGCCGGTTCAGTCCGCCCGGACAGTCCCGGCGCTTGGGGTTGATGACCGCCACGGCCTGCGGCAACGGAAAACTCACGTGGTGATGATCGGTGATGATCACATCGATACCCGCGGTGCGGGCGGCATCCGCAGCGGCATGGCTGTTTGACCCGCAATCCACCGTGATCAGGAGGGTTGCCCCGCGCGGCACGGCCACTTCCGTGATGTGGCGGGCTTGCAGCCCGTAGCCTTCGTTGAGACGGTGCGGAATGTAGTAGGATACGTCGGCGTTGCAGGCTTTCAGAAATTCGAACAGGACCGCCGTCGCCGTCGTCCCGTCCACATCGTAGTCGCCGAACAGCAGGATGGTCTCTTCCGCGGCGATCGCCCGGACCAGGCGTTCGACCGCTTTTTCCAAATCCTTCAGTCCGGTCGGCGGCCTGAGGTGGGCAATCGAGGCATGCAGAAAACGATCAGCCTGCTCCGGGGAGGTGAGCCGGCGATTGACGAGCAGGGCAGCGATCACGGGATGGCACCCCAGGGCCTGTTTCAAAGCGGCGACGGCGATCCCGTCTGCGTTCGCTAGTTGCCAGCGTTTTTCCATGAGCCGGCATTTATAGCCGATCTGACGACCGACCTCAATCGAAAACCGTTCGGGAATGAAAGCGATGTTTTGGGTTGCATTACCCCCAGCGGTGGTTATACTGGCCTGATACGGATGCATTTGAAAATCAACTCTCCCGCCCGACGTGTCGGTACCTACGGTTATGTATCCAAAGTCATTTTTTATTCACACCATCGGCTGCCAGATGAATGTCTCCGACTCCGAGCGTATGGCGCGGAGCCTGACCCCGCTGGGATATGTGCCGGCGGTGTCTGCGGACCAAGCCGATCTCGTCGTCGTCAACACCTGTTCCGTGCGTGCTAAGGCCGAGCAGAAGGCTTTCAGTCTTTTGGGCCAACTGGCGGTCATAAAGGCCCGGCGACCGGAGATGGTCGTTGTAGTGGCCGGTTGCGTGGCTCAGCAGGAAGGCGAGCGGCTCCGCCAGCGTGCGCCGCATGTGGATCTTATCCTCGGGACTCGTGCCATTCAACGACTAGGGCCGTTGCTGCAGCGGCTGCCGGCCCATTCCGGCCCTCTGGTGGATGTCGAGATGGGTGACCTTCCGGATGAAACGGATGGTGCCCGGCTCGGGGAAAGCAACGACGGGGTCTCGCGCTTCGTGACCATCATGCGCGGGTGCGATAATTTTTGCGCTTACTGTGTCGTGCCATATGTGCGCGGGCGGGAGGTCAGCCGGTCTCCGGAGGCGATCTTGCATGAAATCCGCGGGCTGTGCGATGCCGGGGTTCGGGAAGTGACGCTGCTGGGGCAGAACGTCAACAGCTACGGTGCCAAAGAGGGCATCTGCTCGTTTGCGCAATTGCTGAGACACGTGAACGCCGTGGAAGGCCTGGCGCGCATCCGGTTCACCACGTCCCATCCCAAGGACCTGACCCCGGAGCTGATCGATTGCTTTGCCACCCTCGAGAAACTCTGCCCACACATCCATCTGCCGGTCCAGTCCGGGTCGAATCCGATCCTGGCTCGCATGAACCGTAATTACACGCGTGAGCATTACCTTGACAAGGTTGCCAAACTACGGAATAGTTGTCGCCAGATCGCGATTACGTCCGATATCATCGTCGGCTTTCCAGGTGAACGTCGAGCTGATTTCGAGGCGACCCTGGACCTCATGCAGCAGGTTGAATTCGACAGCGTGTTCGCCTTCATGTACTCGGACCGTCCGAATACGCCCGCCCGCCTTCTTTCCGATAAGCTTCCGGAGCGGGAGAAACGCGAGCGGCTGCACGCGGTGCTCGAACTCCAGGAGCGCGTAACCGCCGCCAAGCACCAAGCCCTGTTGGGATCCGTGCAAGAGGTCCTGACGGATGGCTTCAGCAAGCGGCCGGCCGCTGCCGCCGAGGACTCCGGGGAACAGTGGACGGGCAGGACCCGGGGGAACAAAATCGTTCATTTCATCGACGCGGGTTCGCGTGCGGATGACACTGCCAATCGTCCGGGACGGATGGTGCGGGTCCGCATCGAAAGAGCGCTGGCGCATTCACTGTGGGGGCGCCTGGAGCGACCCCATGCATTCGGGTCGCCGCTAAAGAGAGGTGATTCATGCTGCGCAGAGTCAACATTGCCGGACTGACGATGGATCCGGCTTCGAACACGCCGATCATCATCCTGAAAACCGAGGATGACGAGCAGGCGGTGCCCATCTGGATCGGCTTGTTGGAGGCGACCTCCATCGCCTCCGCGCTTCAAAAAATTAAATATGAACGCCCCATGACCCACGATCTTTTTCGGAACTTCGCCGATCAGCTTGGAATCTCAGTTGAGCGTGTCGAGATCTGCGATTTGCGGGACAATACCTTCTTCGCCCGCATTCATTTCGTCTCCGAGGGCAAGTCGTTCGACATGGACGCGCGGCCCAGCGATGCCATTGCCCTGGCGCTGCGTTTCGAGGCGCCGATCTTCGTGGAGGATGCGGTCATTCAGCATTCCAAAATCCGTGAACCGGACGTCGAAATTGCGGACACCAGCGAGGAGGGCAAGAAATGGGCCGATTACCTTGAAAAGCTGTCATCGGAGGATTTCGGAAAATACAAGGTTTGATGACGTTCATCGAATTCATCAGGTCTATCTCCCCCTGCCTTCCCACTGCTTTAACGGAAAAATGAGATAATCAAAGATTCAAGCAGTTCGAAGCGCCGGCGACCTTTGGCGACGACCGGCGATTTTGCTCCGATCCCGATGAAATTGTTGCAAATCAGTTCGTCCGGCGGGAAGGGGCCTGGTGTCTGGGCTTTTCGCCAGGCATCTTAGAAAACCCCATGCTTTCAATCAGATAAAAATTGTTGATAATTTAGACAGCATTCGGGTCACCACCATCGCATCTCTTGATTCTTCAAAGGCCTTAACCCGGTCTGATCGGCAAGGCGTTTTTCAGACCATGCGATGCAGCCAGCCGTTCGTCCGGCCGCATCTGGGAGTGGCAGCATGGGGTCGGTATTGGTTATTGAGGATGAGAAGGGGATTCTGGGCCTGATCGAGGTCGCGTTGACCCGATTCGGGCACCGGGTGGAAACCGCGCAGGACGGCCGAGAAGGCATCCGCAAGTACGACTGCGGAAATTTCGACGTGGTGATAACCGACTACCTCATGCCGGACCTCGATGGCCACAGCGTATTGCAGCACATCCGTCGTTCCGCACGAGCGCGGACCCCTATCGTGGGTATGTCCGGAACCCCCTGGTTGCTGCAAGATGCCGGATTCGATCTGGTTCTGATCAAACCCTTTCCGTTGAAGCAACTCGTCGAAGCGGTCCAGCGCCTCTGCACCGGCTTTGTGGTGTCCGACGTCGCGCCCCAGCGCTTCAAAGAGACGTCCGGTATCACCCGAGCCGGCGTCTAACGGAGAAACTCCCCGTTTTCATAGACCACCTTCCGGGTGCCGTCGATCAGAACGGCCGTCACGCGCTTTTTTTCGGTATTGACGAAATCCCAGTGCAGTGCGGATTGGTTGAAGCCAAGCCGGTCCTTTGCCGCCGGTGACAGCTTCTTCGGATCTCCGGCATAGGTATTGGCGTAGGAGGAGCCCAGCGCCAGGTGGCAGTTCCCGAAGCGCCCCCCATAGTTCTCATCGAAGAGGGTGTTGGCCATGAAGCGGTCGATTTTTGAAAAACGGCGGTCGGTTAGCGAGAATTCCCCTACCCGGCAGGCGCCGGCGTCCATGGCCAGCTGTTTTTTTAAGAAACGCCCCCCCTCGGTCGCAGCGGACCGCACCACGCGACCGTCCTTGAATTCCAGGCGCACGCCGCGCACCCTGTTTCCGTTGCGAAATGACGGCTGGTCGGCGCCGTACACGCCCCGCACCCCGCGCCAGTCCGGGCTGACGAACAGCTCAAAGCTGGGGATGTTCCGGCCCGAGACCCCGGCCCACCGCCGCCGTGCCCCCAGCGGGATGACGAGATCGGTCGAGGCGGATTCCACTTGAAAGAAAGCGACAGGAAGTCGATCCAGCCAGCGTTTGATCGTGGCCGCCCGGCGGTGGATTCGCTGCCATTCCGAAACGGGCGAGGCCGCCTCCAGGAAACAGGCGTTCACCACCTGGCGCGTATACCGGGCCAGGCTGATCCCGGCGTGATGTGCGAGCGCGTCGGTGGGCAGCATGCAAAGGGTCCAGGCGTAGTCGCCGCGGATTTCCCGGGTTTCGAGCAACGTGCGCAGCGGATGGGCGGCGACTGCGGCCGCGGCGATGCTCTCGGGTGCCGCGGTGCGCAGATGGGTCAGGGATTCGGGTGCATTCAGGAAGATGCTGCCGTTCAGGCGTTGCGAGAGATTCGCCTCGCCGGGTGGAATGAAAGCCAGTTGCTGCCGGCCGGCCAAATGGTAGAAGCTGCTTTCCATGTCGGCGGTGCGCGCCAGCCGGATGATCGGCTGGAGCCCTTTTTCGATCAGCTTGCGGTGGAGGATCTCGGCCAGGCGCAGCGCCCCTGAATGAAACCGGATTTGGACGAGGTCTCCCTTCCGGAAGCGCTGGCGGCGGGCGGTGGTCAGCCCCCACCACAGCACGTCGGCGTAGTTTTCGAGGTGTTTCTCGGTCAGCATGATCTTTCCTCCTCGCCCCGGTCGCCGCCGTCGTCGTCCTTCAGAAACAAGCGGTGGTATTCGGCTTCGCTGAAGTGCCGCCGCAGCAGGCGGTTGATCAGATCGAATAGTTCGGCCAGCTCACGGTCCTCCAGCCGCTGGATGATGGCGCTCATGACTGCATCGTCGGAAAACTTCTGAAGGTAGCAGATGAGCGTGTTTTCATCCGTCTCCCGGTCGAGGCCGTATCCGACCAGGCCTTCATAGCGCTCGATAAACTGATGGGTGTGCTTGGGCATGGATGGTCCCCTCTCAAAAAATTCGAAATCCGAAGCACGAAATTCGAAACAAATTCAAATTTCGAATTTATAACGCCATTGTCGTTCGGAATTCAAACGGTTTCCCTCTTGTCGTGGATTTTCGTTTGCCGTGCACTTGACGGAATCGAAATCGCCGGGGGCCGGCGCATCCGGCCGGTGCGGGATTTCAGGGGCGGGGGCAGGTCCGCTCCAGGATCAGGCCATCGGCGACGCGGGCGGGGCCGGTTCCCTGCGCGGGACCAGGTAGGGCGTGGGGCTGCTGTTCAGGGCGCTGCGGATGGCCACGGCCAACTCATCTTTGTCGATCGGTTTCAGGATGAATTTGCGTATGCCCATCGCCATCGCTTTGTCCTCGGACATCATCTCGTTGTAGCCGGTGCAGAGGATGACCGGAATTCCCGGCCGGATGTCCCAGATGCGGCGGGCCAGGTGGTCGCCGGACATATGAGGCATGGTCATGTCCGTGATGACGAGATCGAACTGATCCGGCTGACCGACAAACGTCTCCAGCGCTTCGAGGCTGCTCGTTCGGGTGGTCACCCGGTAACCAAGCTTTTCGAGCATGTGCTTTTCCATGTCTACGATTTGCATTTCATCATCCACCAGAAGAATCCGCTCGCTGCCGCCGCTTTTGGCCGCGCTCGCTGCCTCCTCGATTTCGGCTTCAACGTCCTCCAGGGTCGGCAGGTAGACATGGAAGGTGCTGCCCTTGCCGGGTGTGCTTTCCACGGTGATGAATCCCCCGTGGTTTTTTACAATGCCGTGGATGACCGATAGGCCCAGGCCCGTTCCCTTGCCGGGTTCCTTGGTGGTGTAATAAGGTTCAAAAATGCGGTGCAGAACGGAAGGCTCCATGCCGACGCCCTCGTCTTTGACGGTCAAATGCAAATGGGGGCCCATTTTGATGCCGATGCGTTTGACCGTCTCCTCGTAGCCGATGTGGGTTTCAACCAGGCGCACCTCCAGGGTTCCGCCCGTTTCCTGCATCGCCTGGTAGGCATTGGTGCACAGGTTCATGATGACCTGGTGGATCTGGGTGGGGTCTCCCATGATCGCGTTGCAGCGATCTTCTATGTCAACGTGGATATCGATGGTCTTGGGGATGGAGGCGCGCAGCAGGCGCAGGGCTTCTTTGACGATGACCTGGACCCGGATGGGTTTGCGTTCACGGCCGTTCTGGCGGCTGAACGTCAGGATTTGTTGGACCAGTTCTCGGGCGCGGTTGGCAGCCTTGAGGATCTCTTCGAGGTTGCGGCGGATCGGGCTGTCCTCCGCGACGTCGTCCATGCTGATTTCGGTATAGCCGATGATCGGAAAGAGAATGTTGTTGAAGTCGTGAGCAATTCCTCCGGCCAGTGTTCCGATAGCCTGCAGCTTCAATACCTGCTGCATCTGGCGTTCGGATTCGGCCAGCGCCTGCGTGCGTTCCTCCACCTGTCGTTCCAGGGTCGTCTTCTGGTGGCGCAGCATCCGGTAGAATTCCAGGCTCTCCAGGGCGTTGGCGGTGTTGAGCAGGATGATCGACAACAGCGTCAAGGCGGTGTCCGGGATTTGCTGGCGGGTGTTGTCCATTTGGCCGACAAACATGCCTCGAACGCGGGAATGTGTGGCGATGACATGCAGCACCAGGCGTTTGGAACGGTCCCGGGATGCGACGGAGATGCCGCGCCGTTCGCGGATGGCCCAGGCGAAGAAGCCCTTCTCGATGACGTCCTCGACGTCCGCGGCCAGGACCGCGCGCATCTCCGGAGGGTTGCACACCGCCAGCTGGAAATCGCCGCTATCCTGGTTGACGATGTAGAGGGCGTTGGCATCGAACGGAATCAGGTAGCGGATCCGCTTTTCGGTTTCTTCCAGAATGGTTTCGGGTCCGTAGCTGTTGAGAATGTTCTCCTGGAAATCAACCAGCGACAACGCCATCTCCAGCACGTTTTGCACGAATCGCCGGTTTTCCTCCAGATAATCAATCCGGGTGAGCAGCTGTTCATTGGTATATGGGATGCTGCCGCTCATGGCCTGTCTTCCGGCAATAGAAATTCCAGAGTGTTGAGCTGGCCGAGCATTTGGTGGATGACGACTTCAAAGCAGCTGGGAGAGAGTTCCAATACCTCCCATGCGCGAGAGTCGATGGGCGGGACCAGACGTTCTCCGCTGGTGCCGATCCCAAGGGCGTTCACCAGCAGGTCGGCGACATGCACGATGGCCGCGGGAACCGGGTCCGGAGCCTCGGCCGGCTCATGATGAAAGCAGACCGCGCTTTCGATGATCAAGGGCAGGCGCCAGCGGTTAAGCAGGTATTTCCCGATTTGAGCATGATGGCAACCCAGACGTTTCTTTTCCACCAGATAAAGCCGATCGGAAGTTTGCCGCGCCCGGCGCAAAGAACTGAGCGCCTCCTCCGGGAAATAGATGAAAAGAATCAGCCGCCCGATATCGTGCAACAACCCGGCCGTGAACATCTGTTCGGTCTGCCGCAAGGCCTTCTGCGCCGCCAGCAGCCGCGATATGATCCCGCAGGCCAGGCTGTGCTTCAGGAAGGAGCGCATGGTCAGGAGGCTGCTGGGGATGCTCTTGAAAATCGACAGGATGCTGATTCCTAGCGCCAGCGACGACAGCTCGCGGGTTCCAATCAGGGTGACCGCCAGGGACACGCGATCCACCCGGGAGGGCAGACCGTAGAAGGACGAATTTACGATCTTCAACAGCAGAGCGGTCAAGCTGGGGCTCTTATTGATTACCTGCGCCATCTGATCGGCCGTTGACAGGGGGTCGGCGATGACCTCGTTCAGCTCGATCACGATGGAGGGGATTTCCGGCAGGGCGATGTCCTGATCGATGAATTTCTCCAGAAAATCCTTATCCGGCTCTTTGACGGGGGCGGATAATTCTTCAGGCGGCAGGCTGTCCGGCGGCGGAAGGGTCCGGCGGGCGGCACGGTATTGGACCGCCTGGTTGAAGATTTCGCTTATGGCGGGGTGCTCCCGTTCGGTGAGGATGAACAGCGGCTCGGCTTCCTGGCGGGCGGCCTCCAGCCAGGCCGGATCGACCGGCGACGGCGCTGCTGCGGCCTCCTCATCGGAAGCACCGGCGATCTCCACCTGCGGAATTCCCCAGATTTTAAATATCCGGATGTGGTCCGGACCGACGGGGGTGCCGCGGGAGAGCAGCAGCCGGCCTTTGATGTCACGAACATCCACGAACATCCTCGGCAAGCACCATGCCGGATTTGAGCTGTTTGGTTCGAACTGCAGTCATAGAACCTATTCTGCCGAATCCAAATGAGGAGATGGGCTCGAAAGACGTGCTGGCTGACATTCGGCGCCGGGAGGCGGCCTTCCGGCGCGAAGACGGCCATTCTTGCCAGTTGATAGTGTTATCGTCCCATATCCGCCGGAACTTAAGCGGAAAGAGCCAGGAGGGCAACGCAGAAGCGCTGGATGGCGGCCATGTAATCGCCTGGTGCGACCGCCAGAATGTCGTTGTGGTTGGCTCCCGGAATCTTGAGCAGGGTTTTGGCGGGCGAGATGATCAAAACGGGCTTTTTGAACCTTCCGATTTTTTCGATATGCCGGAAGGCCGCCTCCTCGCGAAACCCGATTCGGTCCGGATCGGCTCCCAGGAGCCGGAGCAGGGGCCCGGCAAGGGCGAATCCGCTCTCGATGATGAGGCCGGCGACCGAATCCGCATAAGCCGTCGCCAGCTCAATGGCCGAGGCGCTGCCCAGAGAGCGGCCCATGCAGATCAGCGGCCCGGCGAAGCCGTTTTGCGCCAACCAGGCGGCAGCGAACCGATAGACCGTGTGGCCGTCTTGCATCATGGCTGCCACGGTCGGGGACCCGGTCGAGCGGCCGTATCCGCGGTAATCAACGGCCAGGAAGTTGACCCCCATCCGGTTGTAGAAAGGGCCGATCTCGTCGTAGTCGGCTGCGATTTCGCCGTTTCCGTGGAAAAATAGGATGTTGGCATAGGTGGCTCCGCCCAGGTGGAAGCGGGCGCCGACGGCGATGCCGTCTGCGACCGGCACCAGGATGTCCTGCACCCGCGGGAATCCGGCCGCTGCTTGGGGCGGGCCGTCCGCAGGCAGGCCGTAATCCCGGCGGGGATGGA
>JALOPB010000231.1 GCA_025454115.1 Desulfobacterales bacterium
CGGTGCCGATGCCGGCCTGCCGGCGCTCCTGGGGCGGCATCTGCTTGCCGAAGAACTCCTTGAAGCGCTCATCCCCGAAGGGGTGGCCCTCAAACTGCCCAGCGACATCTTTGTCCTTGCCGGTTTTCTCCACCTGGATGTTCACGACGGCTGAACCCACCTGCTCGGCCAGGGCGCTGAAGTTGTCCGGAATCATGCGAGGCGCGCTCTTGGCGGCCTGCAGCCCGGTCGTGCAAAGCAGCCCCACTGCGAGCACCATGGCGATGATCCGGCTTGCTCGAACACGTCTTGTCATTTTCTTTGTCCTCCTAAGTTGGAATTGGCCCATACGGGCTTTGTTCATGAGCCAATGATAAACTACCAAGTTCACGGCCAGATGACCCGAAAATGACCAAAAATGACCCGAAAATGACCAAAAAGTCATTTGCGTCGAATCGGTTTTATGGGTTTACAGCAGGCAGTGGACATTGGTATATTCAACCGGTAAATCCGTCGACACGACGGCGGAAAACCGAGCCGTGTGCGTTTCTCTTGTTAAAGGTACGTTTCCGCAAAATCGAAGCGACACCCAGCCGCAGCAGCCACACGGAAAAAGCCAAGTGGAACTTCCCTCATGCTTCACACAGCCCTTGGCAAGGAGACACGATATGCGCACGATTCGAACGGCACTGTTTCTGATGGTGGCGGGCGCGCTTGGGTGCGCGGGTTTCCAGCCGGTTCGGCTGCAGCTGCCGCCGGACGCCCGAATCGGGATTCTAAACGTGCTGGAGCCGCAGATGACCCACGTCGATGTGGGGTCGTTGCGGTTCAACAGCTTCACCAATTCTTACGATGTCGACTGGGACATTCCGGGTTACATCCAGCGGACGATTGAAAACGACCTGAGAGCCCGCGGTCACAAGACGTTCATTCCCTTGGCGGGCGACGCCCCGGAGGAATGGAAGCAATCGATGTCCGCCGGTATTATCAGCGCCGTCAGCGCGTGGTTTCCGAGAGGCCTCAGGGCCTTCCTAGAACAGGCTGCCGAAGAGAACCGGCTGGATGTGATCGTCTCGGTGAGCAGCTTCGACACGGCCAGGTGGCCGCAGGACGACTGCTTCAATATCGGTAAAAGCGAAGCGGCCACGAAAGGCTATGGGCTCTTCACTCGGACAAGGGCGCTGTCCGGGATTTCCAATCTGCTGCCGGTCGGCCAAAACACAGCGGCCCCCTATGCCAACATCATCGTGGCCGTTTTCCAGACCCAGCCGGTGGCTCTCGTCGCCTACGGGCGGTCGCCTTGCAGCAATGTCTCCCTGCCGGACTTTCCATGGGCGAGCGACCGGCAGTCTCTCAGTCCGGCCGTTATCCAGCAGGTCAGACCCTACGTCGAGCGACTGGGCGCTGAAACCGCCCAGTCGGGTCTTAGCAACGCGGGCCTTCTGCCCTGAAGAGGAGTCGGATGTGCCGTCGCTCAAGAAAGCGTGTGACGTTTTTGCTAGACTGGGCCAACCGATCCTGATGGATCCCCTGGTACCGGAGGCCGCCGAATAAGCTCAGGCCGGCGGCAGGCTCTCCGCACGACTCCCCAGGTGCCGCGCCAGGAAGCTTTCCATCCGGCGGTAGAAGTGAAAGCGGTTCTCTTCGTTGTGGAAGCCGTGCCCTTCGTCGTCTTTCACGAGGTACTCGACAGCGACCCCCCTTTGCCGGAGGGCTTGCACGATCTGATCCGATTCAGTTTTCTTGACTCTGGGGTCGTTGGCGCCCTGGGCCACCAGCAGCGGGGCCCTGATCCGGTCGGCGTGAAAGACCGGCGACACCTGCTTCAGGAGCTCCCGGTCTTTCACCGGGTCGCCGACCATCTCGTACATCATCTGCCGGCCCAACTCCCAATAGGGAGGCAGCGTTTCCAGCAGAGTGAAGATGTTCGACACGCCGACGTAGTCGATCCCGCAGGCATACATCTCCGGGGTGAAGGCCAGGCCGGCCAGGGCGGCATAGCCGCCGTAGGAGGCGCCGTAGATGGCGATGCGCTTCGGATCGGCAATGCCCTGCTGGACCAGCCACTGCACGCCGTCGCTGATGTCGTCCTGCATCTTGCCGCCCCACTGCTTGAACCCGGCCGCCCAGAAGGCCTTGCCGTAACCGGTCGAGCCGCGGAAGTTGATCTGCAGGACCCCCATCCCCCGGTTGGCTATGAACTGAGTCTCAGGATCGAAACCCCAGACATCCCGGGACCAGGGGCCGCCGTGAGGGTTGACCACGATGGGCAGGTTGACGGGCATTGCGCCCTTTGGCAGCGTCAGGTAGCCATGAAGGGTCAGGCCGTCGCGAGAAGTGAACCGGATCGGCTGCACATCGGCCATTTCCGCCTCGTTCAGCCAGGGGCTTAGCTCCGCCAGCTTCTCCAGGCGTCCGCTGGAAGGTTCGTAGAGGTAGCAGGCGCCGAGGGATTTATCGCTGAACGTACGCACGATCACCCGCCGCTCATCGCGGCTCATGCCGGTGACCACCACCCGGCGCCCGGGCAGCCGGGCTTCCAGCGCCTCCTGCAGCCGTCGGCGCTCGGGGTCGAAAAACCGGTACTGAGGTTTGTCCGTGGTGAAAGCGACCCCCGTGATGACTTTGCGCGCCTTGGAGCGCAAAAGCCCGGAGACATCCACCTCGGGGTGTTCGTAGACGAGATCCAGCAACCGGCCGGCGCCCACATCGTATAGATAAACGGCCGTCTTGTCGCGCCCGAGGTTGGAGGCGACGTAGAGCCGTTGATGGTCGAAGCTGAAAAAAAGCGGGTCGAGGGTGTTCTTGAAATCCGTGGTCGCCACGGTCCGGAAGGGGTCCTTTTCGGTCTCGCGGTAGAGCAGGCTCGATTGCACGCCGTCGGTGGTGACGGCCACCCGCAGCCGACCCTCGTTGTCGGTCAACCACTCGGAGATGTTGCCCGGGTTTTCGGCAACCAGCTCCAGTGCGCCCGTAGCGATGTCGATGCGGTAGACATCGAAGACCTTGGGGTCCCGACGGTTGAGACGGATCAGCATCTCGGCGTCGTTGTCTTCGAGCGGGTCTACGATACCGGCCCGCACCCCTTCGAAGGGCGTCAGTTCCTTGTAGCCGGACCCGTCGAGGTCGATTGCGTAAAGCCGGTAGTTCTCGTCACCGCCGGTGTCCTGCACATAAACGATGCGGTTTTTATTGGCCCAGGCGTAACCGGCGATGTCCCGATCACGGGCGCCGGTCAGCCGGGTTTCGGCCTGCTCGCCCACCTTCCGGACATAAACATTCAACCGATTCTCCCACGGTTTCATGAAGGCGATGTGCTCGCCGTCCGGGGAAATCGTGTAATTGGCGGTTTCAGGGTTCCTGAAAAAATCCGTCAGGGGAATCAGCCGGGGCTGAACATCCGCGGTGTTTGTTCCCGAGGAAACCCCCGGCACCACGAACAGGGCGGCCAGCGCCAAAAAAGCTGTCAACTTTTGCGTGATCATTGGGATGTTCTCCTTCACATCGGTAGTTTTATTTTAGGAAAAATGTTGAGCACCCAGCCGATGAAAGCAAACCCCGCCAGAAACCAGTACATGATGGCTTCCATGACGGATTCAATCCGGATCTGTGCCTGAGCGGCGTGCTCCCGGTAATAATTCCTGCGCATGCTTACTCCTCCTGTCGAGACGGGTGTTGGGGCCGCGTTACGGTGGAAAAAACTTTGAGCTGCCTGAGGCGTCGGCCCAGATTCCTCCTTCTGGCCCCCGGCTGGAATGCCCACACCGCCACCACAGGCAATACCAGGCCCAGGACCATGGTGACCATCATGAGCATCCCCAGTTCGTCAAAACGGCCGCGCTCGACCACGAAGAGCTGGTTGAGGTATTTCGTGCCGAGCTGGCTGGCCGACAAGGCCAGGTTCGTGAAGGCGGCCATCACCGCAAAATAGGTGGCCTTCTGGTTGGGCGGGGCTTCTTTGGCAATCCAGGCCAGCATCGGGATCATGGCCACCTGGCCCAGGGGCGAATCCGCCATGGTATCGATGAGAGCGATGGTGCGTGCGCCGAAGCCGAAATGCGCTTCAGTCCACTCGTGCAGTCCGTAGAACATGCCGAGAAACGGCAGCGTCATGACCGTGCCGTAAAGCGACAGGAAAACGACCAGGTACGGCACCGGCCTTCGGCCCATCCATCCGCGCAGGGCGAGCATCCCCCCGATCGCCAGTACGGAAGATACCTGCCTCAGGGTCCCCATGAACGCCTCGTCGAAACCGAGCCGCTCCATCTGCCACCAACCGGCGCCCGCGCCGGGGCCGGGCATGGCCCGGAACACAAATATGATAAAGGCGATGCTGAGGATCGCGCTGCGCCGGGCCGGGTCCAGGTCGGCCAGGAGCCGGTGCATCAGGAAAACGATCACTGCCAGCGAACCGCAGAAGATGATCTCCTCGTTGTAGGGCACATGACCGAGCCCCAGCAGCAGGGACAGCACCAGGAAGGCCGCCCCGGCGCCCAGGATATGGGCATTTAGCGCAGGGGCTCCCGCCGGAGACACCTCTGCCGCTCGGCCCCGGCGGCGCATTCCGGCCGCCAGCAGCACGCCCATCACCGAGATCACGGGGATCGCAAGAGAGATCCAGTACATGGCCTCATAGGAAAGCGTTTTGGCAAGCCACCCGCCAGCCCCGGCCACCAGGGCGCCGCCGCCGACAACCGCCATGCGGCCCAGGGTTTGCATGGTCACGTGCATCTGCTGCTGCTCGGCTTCGGGGTATGCAACACCGTCCTCACCCGCCGTGGGCACGGCCTCGACCGTCATTGCGTCGGCCACCACGTCCTGGAGCACAAAACCGATCGGCCCCAGCAGCACCGATACGACGTACCAGGCGTCCAACGGAAACATCGCCGCCATCCAATCCGTATGGCCGGTCAGCCCGGCCATGATCAGGAGGCTCGCCGCCATCAGCGCGGCTCCCAGATAGACGAACAGCGCCTTCCGATGCCAAAAACGGTCGACGAGATGCCCCAACGGCATTTTCATGGCCCACGGCAGGCCGGCCCAGAAGCCGAGGCTGGCGAGCATGGCCGCCGAAAGACCGAGCTTTTCCTTTACGAAGAAGGCTTCGATGATGCCGGTGAAGCCCGACACACCGGCCGCAAAGTACACCATCAACGGCGGCAGGTAGCTCCAGCGCATGTCGCGGCCGAGATCTACGGCGCCGGACCCGAGGCGTCCGGCCAGCATGCGGATTGTTTTGAAGAACGAAGTCATGTGCATTTGCTCATTCAATTTGGAACCGCTTCCGCCTATTCCGTCCACGACTCCTGCATGGAAAATCCTGGATGAACGGATCTGGATCAGCAACTGGAAACCAAACATAGCCCGACCAGTTCACCGCAAGATGGCGCCAAAATGATCAAAATGTCATCAAACGGATTATGACCAGCGGGATTTCATCGATCTGACGGGTGGTAAAAATTATAGGTGCCAGTCTATGAAATTGCAGATTGGGTATCGGTCGATGCGTTTTTTAGCCTGGATGTCTTGCAGGCGGTGCTATGGCTTGATATTGATGGCACTGAAGGTGAGGGCATCAATGGTTCAACCTGTCCAAACAACTCCCACCATCTACTACCCGGTGATCCTGCCGGTCCCGGCCGAGGCCCGCGGCCTCTCCCCCCGCCGGCGGGTGCTTTTTCTCAGCCGCCACGCCCGCGAGGCC